>DATCJM010000308.1:0-2149 GCA_036562805.1 Sphingomicrobium sp. | reverse complement strand
CCGTTATGCTTGTCGGCGTAGCGCGTGCCTTCGACGTGCAGGTCCATGGTCAGGATCAGCACCGGGCAGCCGGCCTTCTTCGCCCGCTCGATCAGCTCCTGCGAGAAACCGCGGTCCTTCTCCAGGTACAGCTGGAACCAGAACGGCCGATCGACCGAGCTCCGAACGTCCTCGATCGACAGCAAAGCGTTGGTCGAGAGCGAAAAGGGAATGCCGAAATCGTGCGCCGCGCGGCACGACAATATCTCGCCGTTCGACCAGATCGCGCCGCACATCCCGGTCGGCCCGATCGCGACCGGCATCGACACTTTCTCGCCGAGCATATTCGTCTCGAGCTTGCGGTTCGACACGTCGAACATCACCCGCTCGCGAAAGCGCATGGAATCGAGGTCGCGTCGATTGTCGCGCAGCGTGATCTGCTGGAACGATCCCGCTTCCATATAATCCATGAACGGCTTGGGCACGCGGGCGTGCGCGCGCTTGCGCAGGTCCTCGACGCTCGCGATCCAGTCCGGCGCCTTCTTCACAGCTCGCCCCGCGCGGCCATGGCTTTCATGCCTTCGCCGATGCGCAGCGCATTGGCCTGGATGGTCAGCGAGGGATTGACCCCGCCGCTCGTCGGGAACAGCGATCCGTCGCACACCCACAGGTTCGGGATCGACCAGCTGCGGCCGTCCCTGTTCACCACGCTGTCCTTTGGATCGTCGCCCATCCGGCAGCCGCCCATCAGATGCGACGTATCGTCGTCGACCCACAGCTCCTTCGCGCCGCCGGCTTCGAGCACCGATTTCATCGACCCGATCGAATGCTTCATCAGCTTCCGGTCATTGTCCGAATAGCTGAAGGTCATCTTCGGGATCGGAAGGCCGTACTGATCCGTCTCGTCGACCACCTCGACCCGGTTCTCGCGCCGCGGCTCGGTCTCGCCGACGATGCGCAGCCCCGCGACATGGTTGTAGCGGGTCATCTCCTGCCTGAGCTTCATCCCCCACATGCCGCGGTTGATCGCCACCGCCTGGCTCCAGCCGACCGGCAGCGGTCCCTGGCTCATGAACGCATAGCCGCCGTGGAAATCCTTCTTGTCGCTATCGTCGTAGTTCCAGTGCTCGGTGACCGCCATGCACGGCGGCGCCTTGTACTGGCGCACTTCCTCGTCGAGCGTGCCCCACACGCCGGGCCCCGAGTGGATCATGATGTGCGTGCCGACGAGGCCATTCTCATTCGCGAGCCCTTCCGGGAACTGTTCGCACTTTGAGTTCAGAAGCAGCCGCGGGGTTTCGATCGCATAGCCCGCGACGACCACGTTGCGCGCCTTCTGGAAGCGCCACTTGCCGTCGCGATGGTAGTGAAGCCCGGTCGCGCGCCCGTCCTTCCCCATCTCGATCTTGCCGACCATCGCCAGGTCGCGGACCTCTGCGCCGGCCGCGAGCGCGCGCGGGATGAAGGTGACCAGCACGCTCTGCTTGGCGTTGGTCGAGCAGCCATAAGCGCAAAAGCCGCGATAGACGCACGGGTGCGCCATGCCGCGGGGGGACGACAAGGTCGCGAGCGGGACCGATGACCATTTGATCCCGATGTTCTCGCACCCGCGCGCGAGCACGAGCCCCGGGGCGTTTACCGGATGCGATCGGCGCGGGTAGCGTTTGCGCCGCTTGCCCCAGGGGTAATCGAGCGGTCCGGCGATTTGCAGCGCTTCTTCGGCTTCCTCGTAATAAGGCTCGAGCTCGTCGAAGCTGATCGGCCAGTCGCTGCCGTAGCCGAGCGTCGACTTCGCCTCGAACCATTCCGGCCGCCAGCGGAGCGCGATCATCGTATAATGAACGGTGCTCCCGCCCACGCCCCGTCCCGAATTGTTCGATCCCAGCTCGACCGGGTCCTTGCCGCCGGTGATCCTGTCGTCGGTCCAGTAGAGTCCGCTTTGCCATTTCTCGTCCGACACGAAATCCTCGAGCGGCCGCCAGAATGGCCCGGCCTCGAACGCGACGACTGAAAATCCCGCCTCGGCGAGCTTGCACGCCAGCGTCCCGCCGCCCGCACCGGTGCCGACGATCGCGAAGTCGACCTCCTCATGCTCATCATAGCTGCGCATCGGCACCCATTGGCCTTCGCGAAACACGTCCGGCGCGCGGCCGGCGACAGCCCTCGGCGC
>DATCJM010000296.1:0-3487 GCA_036562805.1 Sphingomicrobium sp. | reverse complement strand
GTCCAATCGATCGGCTGACGATAATGTGTCTTCAACATTGCAAAACGAAGGACATGGCCCGGCCACTCTCGCCCACCAAATTTCGACGTCTCGAGCAACTCGTGAATTGTCACGAAATTGCCGAGACTCTTCGACATCTTCTCGCCTTCGACCTGCAGGAAGCCGTTGTGCATCCAATAGTTCGCCATCACCGGCGTATGGAAGGCGCAGCGCGATTGCGCGATCTCGTTCTCGTGGTGCGGAAAGATGAGGTCGAGCCCGCCGCCGTGGATGTCGATCGTCTCGCCGAGATGTGCGCGGATCATCGCCGAACATTCGATGTGCCAGCCCGGACGCCCGCGCCCCCAAGGCGAATCCCAGCCGATCACGCCTTCCGCGCTCGGCTTCCACAGCACGAAATCCGCCGGATCGCGCTTGTAGGGCGCGACCTCGACCCGCGCGCCGGCGATCATCTGCTCGCGGTCGCGCCTGCTCAGCACGCCGTACTGGGGATCGCTCGGCACCGAGAAGAGCACATGCCCCTGCGCCTCATAGGCGTTCCCATGGTCGATCAGCCGCTGGATCATCGCGATCATCGCGGCGATCTCCTGCGTAGCGTGCGGCGCGATGGTCGGCGGCTCGACGCCGAGCGCGCCCATGTCCTCGAGATAGTGGCATTCGTACCGCTCGGTGATCACCGATGGGTCGACACCCTCCTTCTCCGCCGCGGCGATGATCTTGTCGTCGACGTCGGTGACGTTTCGCGCATAGACGAGGCTGTTCTCGCCGAACTCGTGCCGGATCAGCCGGGCGAGGGTGTCGAACACGACCGCTGGACGGGCATTGCCGATATGGGCGCGGCCGTAGACGGTGGGACCGCACACATACATGGTGATCCGTTGAGGGTTCTGCGGCTGAAAATCGCGCTTCTTGCGCGCCATGGTGTCGTGGAGCCGGATCATTTGCTGCCGCCGACTTTGTTGACGTGCAGACGCCGCGCCTCGACCCAGTCGACTATGGCGCGGCCGCTGGCGTTGAGCAGCGGGTAGGTGCGCGACTTCGTCATCCACTGCGGCCGGTCGGCCTGCGGACCGTAGACCATGTCGGTGGCGAGGTTCGCCAACAGGAAGAAGAGCGTGGCACCGACCAGGCCCTTCAACAGCCCGAAGCCGCCGCCGAGCACGCGGTCGAACGGTCCGAGCACGGGCGAGCGCCGCGTCCGTCCCCCGAGCGAGCGGGCGAGCAGCTTTACGAGGAGGAAGCTTGGAACGAACAGGATCGCGAAGGCGAGCACCGCGCCGGCCGCCGGACTGGTGTGAAAGCTGTTCTCGACCCCGGTCCACAGCTGCGAATGGAACAGCTTGAGCATGGCGATGCCCACGATCCACGCGAAGATCGAGATGACCTCGTGAACGAACCCGCGCACGAACCCGATGGCGGCGCCGCCGATCAGCAGCAGGAAGACGAAGACGTCGAGCGCGGTCATGCCCCGGCGCTAGCTTAGGGCAACAGCCGATGCCAGTCCCGAGCTAGTCGAGGATCGGGCGATAGACGGCAATGCGGCCGGGAGGCGCGACGTTCAGCCGAAGGAGGCTGATCCCCGCCGCGACCAGAGCCGCAATCGACGCGATGAACATCAATGTCGGCGTTACTGCTACGCCCGCTAGGTGGAAGGCTACGCCCACCGCGACGGCTCCAGTGGTCTGCCCAAGGAGCCTCGCCGTGGCGAGCATGCCGCCGGCTGCCCCGGAGCGCGGCTTCGGCGCGGCGCTGAGGATGGTGCGATTGTTCGGCGACTGGAAGAGGCCGAAACCTAATCCGCAGACCGCCATTCGCCAGAGAATGTCGAGGTTGCTCGGTGAGCCTCCCATCCGCGAGAGGAAGAACAGGCCCGCGGCAAAGATCGCTAGGCCGATTCCGCCGAGAAGGCCGGCATTTACCCGATCCGCGATCCGGCCCGCGACCGGCGCCGCAACGCCGACTGCCAGCGGCCACGCGGTCATCAGAAGCCCCGTTGCGAAGACGCTTCGGTTCAGCACCGACTGGAACAGGAACGGGATGGCCACATAGGCCAGCATCTGCGCCGCAAAGGATACGATCGAGGTCGTGATCGAGAGCGTGAAAATCGGGATGCGCAGAAGGTCGAGGGGTATCAGCGGCGCCGGCTTAGACCACTCGCGCCACACCAGCGCGGCACCCGCAGCGACGCCGGCGGCGATCATCGCCGTGCCGAATCCAGAGCTTTCCCGCGCAAAGGTCTCGGCCCCAGACACGATCAGGCCCATCATCGCGGCGCTGAGCAGCGCGGAAGGCCAGTCGAACGGCCGGCCATGACCGTGCGGATCGGGGAGCGATTTGCGGCCGACCGCCAGCGCGGCGATCCCGATCGGAAGGTTGATGAGGAACAGCCATTGCCACGATGCGACGCTCAGGATCAACGAGGCCAGCGTCGGGCCCGCGGCTGCGCAGACCGAAAGGACCATCGCATTATAGCCGATGCCGCGGCCGAGCATCTTCGACGGGTAGGTCGCGCGGACCAGCGCCGCATTCATGCTCATGATGCACGCCGCCCCGACGCCCTGGAAGACCCGCGCGGCGATCAGCAGCGGAAGCGTGCCGCCAAGGGCGCATGCGACAGAGCCGATCGTGAACAGCGCGAGCCCCGGAATGTAGATGCACTTGTAACCGATCCGGTCGCCCAGCGCCGCCAGCGGCAGAAGGAGGACCGTGATCGTCAGCTGATAGGCGTTGATGATCCATACCGATGCGGACGGTGAAGCGCCGAGCTCGCGCGCAATCACCGGCAGCGCGACATTGGCGATTGCGCCGTCGAGTACGGCCATGGCCAGCGCCAGCCAGATACCCGCCGCGGACCAGTAGCGGCGGGGGACCGGCAGCCCGTCTTCGGCGTGCTGGCTCTGTTGCGTTGCGGTCTGGAGGTTCACTAGTGGCGGCTCATTGGTCCCCTGCCCAACGAACCGCAACCCGAGCGGATGCCAATGCTGCCGATCAGCGGCCGAGGATTTGGTCCACCAGCTGGCGGAGGTTAGCGAACTCGGCGAGCCGTAGCCCGTCGGACGACTTGACGCCCTTGGGGGCCCACGCCGTCTCGAACCCGAGCTTGGCCGCTTCCTTGAGGCGAAGTCCTGCATGGGCAACCGGACGGATTTCAGCAGAAAGCGCGATCTCGCCGAGGACCACGGCTTCGCTTGGCACAGGGCGCTCCGACAGAGCGGAGACCAGTGCAGCGGCAACTGCGAGATCGGCCGCCGGATCGCTAAGGCGGTAGCCGCCTGCGACGTTCAGATACACCTCCGCGGTCGCGAAGGTGAGGCCGCAGCGCGCCTCGAGCACGGCGAGGATCATCGCCAGGCGGCCGCTGTCCCAGCCGACGGCTGCGCGCCGCGGGGTCGCGCCGGTGGCGAGGCGCACTGTCAGCGCCTGAATCTCCACCAGCACCGGGCGCGAGCCTTCCATCGCCGGGAAGACGCTGGTGCCGCTGACCGGC
>DATCJM010000391.1:0-3974 GCA_036562805.1 Sphingomicrobium sp. | reverse complement strand
ATTTGCAGCGCTTCTTCGGCTTCCTCGTAATAAGGCTCGAGCTCGTCGAAGCTGATCGGCCAGTCGCGGCCGTAGCCGAGCGTCGACTTCGCTTCGAACCATTCCGGCCGCCAGCGGAGCGCGATCATCGTATAATGGACGGTGCTCCCGCCGACGCCGCGCCCCGAATTGTTCGATCCCAGCTCGACCGGGTCCTTGCCGCCGGTGATCCTGTCGTCGGTCCAGTAGAGCCCGCTTTGCCACTTCTCGTCCGACACGAAATCCTCGAGCGGCCGCCAGAACGGCCCGGCCTCGAACGCGACGACTGAAAATCCCGCCTCGGCGAGCTTGCACGCCAGCGTCCCGCCGCCGGCGCCGGTGCCGACGATCGCGAAGTCGACCTCCTCATTCTCGTCATAGCTGCGCATCGGCACCCATTGGCCTTCGCGAAACACGTCCGGCGCGCGGCCGGCGACAGCCCTCGGCGCTTCGACGTCAAGCATCGCCGGGTTCGCGCTCTTTCGCTTCCCACGGGTCGCGCTCGTCGAGGCCGAGCCGTGCATAGCCGCGCGGGCTCGCTGGTCCGCCGAAGCCGATCTCGCTCCACGCATCGGGATGCGAATAATAGACCCCGACCGTCTGCTTCAGCAGATGGTGCAGGAAGAACCCGCCCGCCGGCAGGTCGCCCCAGATCGCCTTGTCGACGCGGTTGTGCTGGACGTCGATGAGGAGCGCGTCCTGCTGCTCCGGCGGCAGCTCCTCGAAGCTCTTGCCGTGACGTTTCTTCGCTTCCGCCTGGATGGCGTCGAGCCCGCGCTGCCACGCTTCGCGCATCGGCGGCTGGTCGGCATAGCGATATCCGGGTGAATGATTGTGGTGCAGCATGTCGTCGATCCACGGCACGATCGGCACCGGCTCCTCGCGCTCTGGCTGCGGGACCAGCCGCGCGGCGATCGCCTCCATGAGCGACCATTGCTCGCGCGTCAGGAAGCGGCGTTTCGGCACCTCCTCGACGCGCTGGCCAATCGCCTCGCGAGTCTGGTCGTTCCACGACGGCGAATCCCATTTGTCGAGCACGTCATAGCCGGCGAAAGGCGTCCTGAACGCGCTCACTCGCCCGGCTCCTTGAGCGCCGGCAGGATTCCGAGGCCCGCGGCCGCAATGCCGAGGAATGCGGGCGGGGCGGGGAGGGGAGGCCCCTGGAGGATCATCTGGCTCCAGTTCTTCCACCCGCCCATGTTCCGGTGGATGCCGTAGGCGTGGAAGATCGGACCCGCGATGCCCAGCACCGCGGTCGCCTTCAGCAAAGGCTCGGCAACGACGGTCGCGCGCGGCGACAGCGCCGCTGCGCCGATCGCCATTGCGGCGAGCGGCGGGATCGTCACCGGCGCGTACATCGCCGGGTCCTGGAACGCGCCGCGGAAATGCATGAACCCCGCCTCGGCGATCGTCCCCATCAGGGAGAAGGCGATCAGCCCGGCGCTATGCTTCGGCAGCCGCGTCCGCACATAATCGCTGCCGCTCAGCATCTCCCCGGCGATGACGCCGTAAAGTCCCGCGAGCGTCAGCGCCGCCGGCGCCCCGAACGGCGCTCCGTAGAACAGGTTGAGCGAGTCCAGCTCGCCCGGCCGCTTGAGGATGTTGTAGGCATGAAAGCCGAGCCCGATCAGCCCTGTCGCGCCGACGGTGACCAGCGCGATCCTCGGCAGCTTCTCGTTCGCCCGCTCGGGCCGGAAGGCAATGTAGGCCGCCGCGCCGATCCCGAGCAGCGCCATGCTCGGGCCGACGAACATCACCCGGTCGCTAAAGCGCCCGCGATAATGCTCGATCGCGCTGTCGAGCGCGACGCTGACGCACAGGATCGCCGCGCCCGCGCCGAGTGCCTGGGCGGCACGCTCCTGCTTGTTCCCCTTCGGCTTCCACGCGCGCTGGAGCAGCCAGCCGATGCCCGCCGCGGTCGCAACCGTCGCGGCCGCGACCGCGATCAGCGGGCGGCTGGAGGGTTCGGGCTGGCGCGGTGCAAGCAAGGCTCAGTTCCGCTGGCTGGCTTTCGTCTTCCGCCGCCTGGATTTGTCCGCATTGCCGCTTCGTGACGCGAGCATGAAACCGACGCCCGCGACGGCCGCGGCGCCGAGCGCCGCCAGCCCCAGCTCCTTCTTGTGCTCGGTGACCCACAGCTCCGCGCTCGAATCCACCGCTTCGCTGTCGAAGCTGCCGTGCGCGCCATGGTCGCCCGCGACCGGCTCGAACAGATTGTCCTTGCGGTCCGGCTGAACGCGCTCGGGCCGCTGCTGCGCCTTGATCCCCGTTGCCGCGAGATATTCATCGAGCAGGCTCGAAGCGACCTTGTTGCCCCACACCGCCTCGACCGTGGGGAGGCCGACCAGCATTTCCTTTCGCGTGTCGTGCGCCGCCGCATAGATCGCGCGTCCGGCGACCTCCGGCTGATAGACCTTGCCGACCGGACGCGGCTGGCCGGGAAGCTTCGCCCTGATCCAGTCGAACTGCGGGGTGTTGACGCCCGGCATCTGCACCATCGTGACGTTGACGTTGGTTTTCTCGTTGAGAAGCTCGCAGCGAAGCGAATCGATGAAACCCTGGATCGCGTGCTTGGCGCCGCAATAGGCCGACTGAAGCGGGATCCCGCGATAGGCGAGGGCGGAGCCGACCAGCACGATCTTGCCCCGGTCGCGCGGGAGCATGCGCTTCAGCGCCGCGCGCGCCCCGTTGACCTGCCCCATGTAGGTCACCTGCGTGACCCTTTCATATTCTTCCGGGGTCACGTCCATGAAGCGCGAGAAGATGCCGGCGAACGCATTGTTCACCCACACGTCGATCGGCCCGAGCTCGCGCTCGATCCGGTCGGCGGCGGCCTCGACGGCTTTCCAGTCGGCGACGTCGGTCGGGATCGCGAGCCCGCGGCGCCCTGCGGCCTCGACTTCCTTGCGCGTCGCCTCGAGCCCGTCCGCACCGCGGGCGAGGATCGCAACGTCATAGCCGTTCTTGGCAAACTCGCGGACGGCCGCCCGCCCTATGCCGGCCGTGCCGCCGGTCACGACGACGATCCGCGATGTGTCTTCGTTCATTCCATGTCCTTCCGGGTCGAGTCCCCGACAGTGGAACGAACAAACGGCAGAACGGCTTCATAACGCCGCGGCGCGACTGCAGCGCCGGCCGATCCTTGACCTGCATCAACGCATGCGAATGTTCTGCGTCCCCTCCCTTCCAGAGAGGGGAGGAAGAGGCGTCACCGGTATGAATGAGTATGGCTTGCCAGCCGTAGCTTTAGCGGAGGCTGGTGGAGCCGAGGGGGATCGAACCCCTGACCTTCGCAATGCCATTGCGACGCTCTCCCAGCTGAGCTACGGCCCCACGTCCTTCCGGGAAGCGCTCCCTTAGGCGAACTTTCCCCCGCTGGAAAAGGGGGAAATCTCACAGCTCTTACGCTTCGTCTTCGTCCCCCGGGGCCTCGACGCCAAGGTCGTCGTCGCCGGTCTCCAGGTCGACTTCCTCGTCGGCGCTGACCTCCTCGTCCTCGTCGACCGCAAGATCGTCCGCGGCGAGATCGTCGTCGGCCTTTTCGGGCTCCTTGGCGACCGGGGCCGCTTCGAACGCCATCGGCTGCTTCGACTTCAGCACCGGCTCGGGCAGGAAATCCGTCCCGCACTCGATGCAGTGGACCGGATCCTCCTTGCCGAGGTCATAAAAGCGGGTCGAGCACTTGGGGCAAGTGCGCTTGGTGCCCCATTCGGGCTTCACCATGAGGGTCTCATCTCCAGTAAATATGCGTGGGCCGCGGGATGCCCGGGCGTTCGGCGGCGCGCCTTGCCATAGGCATATGCCCCTGTCAAAGCGCGCCGCTTGGCAGCACATATGGCCTCTAATTCGAACGATAAAAGGGCGATCGTCATCGCGGTCGACGGGCCGGCGGCGAGCGGGAAGGGGACGATCGCGCGCGCGCTCGCGAAGCATTTCGGCCTGCCGCTGATGGACAC
>DATCJM010000280.1:0-2737 GCA_036562805.1 Sphingomicrobium sp. | reverse complement strand
GCCGCCGTACACGCTGGTCAATGCGTCGGCCGGCATCAGATGGCTCGGCGGAATCGAGCTCGTTGCCTATGTGAAGAACATCTTCAACGTCGATCCGAAGCTGTCCCTCGACCGTGAACGCGGCGGACGGGCGCGCCTGGGTTATGAGGTTGGCCCGCCGCGCCAGATCGGCCTGACGCTTCGCTACAGCTTCGGCGGACCGGTAGCACCGCCGCCTCCGCCAATGGCAATGCCGGCACCGCCTCCGCCGCCGGCCGAGGCTGCGCCGCCTCCTCCGCCTCCCCCGCCCCCGCCTCCGCCTCCGGCGCCCACCGAACGCGGTGAGCGCGGCTGATCGCTGCCGCATGGGGAATGGACTAACGCGCCGCTCGCTCCTCGCAGGAGCGGGCGGCGCAGCCGTTTCTCCGGCAGTCGCGAAGACTTACAAGCGTGTCATGAAAGACCATGTGGCAGTGATCGGAGCCGGCGTCTTTGGCGCCTGGACTGCACATCACCTGCTCCAGGCCGGTCATAAGGTCACGTTGATCGACGCCTGGGGGCCGGCGAACAGCCGCGCCTCGTCCGGCGGTGAATCGCGGCTGACCCGCGCCGCCTACGGCAAGGATGCGATTTATACGCGGATGGCCATGGATTCGCTGCCGCAATGGAAGGCGCTGAGCGCCGTTTCCGGGCTGCCGATCTTCGTCCCCTGCGGCATCCTATTCTTCTTCCCGAATGAAGAACCGTACGTTCGCGACAGCATCGAAGCGCACCGCAAGCTCGGCCTTCCTACCGACGTGCTCACCCAGGCTGAAATGGCGCGGCGCTTTCCGATGATCGACTTCGACGGCATCACGGTCGGTCTCTACGAGCCCGGTTTCGGCGCGCTGATGGCCAGGCGTGCGGTCCTTACCCTCGTCGACCGCTTCTCCCGCGACGGCGGCATATACAGGAGGGGCGCAGCGGCATCCCCAAGCGCACTGGGCGATCGCCTCGACGAAGTCCTACTTTCATCCGGCGAACGGGTGAGCGCGGATCGTTTCGTCTTTGCGCTCGGACCTTGGCTCCCCAAGCTCTTCCCCGACGTGATCGGACCACGCATCGAGCCGACGCGGCAGGAGGTGTTCTTCTTCGCGCCCCCCGCGGGCGACCGCCGCTTCACCCCTGGCGCGCTGCCGGGTTGGGCCGATTTCAACGGCGGCGACATCTTCTACGGTTTTCCCGACCTCGAGAGCCGCGGGCTCAAGTTCGCGCACGATGCCCATGGCGTGACGGTCGACCCCGACACGCAGGACCGCCGCCCGACCGAAGCCGCGCTCGCGGAGATCGTCGCCTATCGGGACCGCCGCTTTCCGGCGCTGAGTGGCGTACCGCTGACCGAAGCGCGCGTCTGCCAATATGAGAACAGCTCGAACGGCGATTTTCTGATCGACCTACATCCGCGCTGGTCGAACGTGCTGCTGCTGGGCGGAGGCTCCGGCCACGGTTTCAAGCACGGACCGGAAGTCGGCCGCTACGCCGCCGCACGGCTGTTCCGGACGATCAAGCCGGAGCCGCGCTTCAGCCTCGCGACCAAGGCCGAAACGCACCACCGCGAGGTGCACTAGTCGGGCTTCCTGGCGACGGCGACGAGCGCCGGTCGCAGGAGCCGGTCCTTCATCATGTAGCCCGGCTGCATTTCCTCGATGATTGTGCCCGGTTCAACCTCGTCGCTCGGAATCTCGAGCATCGCCTGGTGCCGATGCGGATCGAGCTCCTCGCCAACCGATTTCACGCGCGTGATGCCGTTGCGCTGGAACACGGCCTCCAATTCGCGGGCCGTGGATTCAATCCCGGCGAGGAACTGGGCAGCCGTCGTATCCGAACGAAGCTCGTCGCCGACGACGGCGAGCGCGCGATCGAGGTGATCCTTGATTGCCAGCATGTCGCGCGCAAATCCCGCGGAGGCATAGCTGGTCGCCTGCTGCAGCTCCTGCTCCAGCCTGCGGCGAACGTTCTGCGTTTCCGCGGCAGCATAAAGCGCCTTCGACTTCGCTTCCTCGAGCTGCTGCTCCAGCTCCGCCACCCGGTCATGCTCGGCCACTTCCGGCGAATCTTCCGCCGTTTCCTTGCGAAGCTCCTCGGCTTCGTCGTGCAGTTGCTCTTCGTCCTTCGCGTCGATCATGCCATCAATCTCGTGAGTGCTTTTGCAGTGAAATCCACCATGGGTACCACGCGCGCATAGTTCAACCGCGTTGGCCCGATCACTCCGACAACGCCGACCACCTCGCCCTGGCTCCCGCGATAAGGCGCCGCGATCACGGACGAGCCCGAAAGGGCGAACATCCGGTTCTCCGATCCGATGAAGATCCGGCAGCCCGGCGCGTCGTGCGCGCTCTCCAGCAGGCGCGCGATCTCCTGCGCTTCCTCGAGTTCGTCGAGCAGCTTTCGAACGCGCTCGAGATCCTCGGCCGCGCTGTCATCGATCAGGTTCGCCTGGCCGCGCACGATCAGCACGGGCCTTCGTGCATGGTCGTGACTCCACGCGGCGAGGCCGGACGCGACCAGCTCGGCGGCCGCCGCGTCAACCAGCTCTTTGCGTTCGCGGATCTCGGTCCTCAAACGGGCTTCGGCGTCGGCCAAGGTCAATCCGGACAGGCGGCCGTTGATGAAGTTGGCAACTTCGGTCAGCGCGTGCGCACTCGTCCCGCTGTCCAACGACACGATCCGGTTTTCGACGCTGCCATCCGCACCTACCAGGACCGCGAGCGCTCGCCTC
>DATCJM010000273.1:0-5555 GCA_036562805.1 Sphingomicrobium sp. | reverse complement strand
TAGGCGAGGTCAATCCGAAGCGCGGTGTGCGCCTTGCTCGTCGTCGCACCGCCGATCAGCAGCGGCAGCTTCAGCCCCAGGCGCTGCATCTCGCCCGCCACGGTCACCATTTCGTCGAGCGACGGGGTGATCAGGCCGGAGAGGCCGATCATGTCCGCCTGGTTGTCGTTCGCGGATTTGAGGATGTCCTGCCACGGGACCATCACGCCGAGGTCGATCACCTCGAAGCCGTTGCACTGCAGCACCACGCCGACAATGTTCTTGCCGATGTCGTGGACGTCGCCCTTGACCGTCGCCATGACGATCCGGCCTTTGCCCTGGGTGATGCCTTTTTCCTCTTTTTCCTTCTCGATGAAGGGGAAGAGATAGGCGACCGCGCGCTTCATCACGCGAGCGGATTTGACGACCTGCGGCAGGAACATCTTGCCCGATCCGAACAGGTCCCCGACGACGTTCATGCCGTCCATTAGCGGGCCTTCGATCACCTCGATCGGACGCGCGAACTGCTGACGCGCTTCCTCCGTGTCCTCGATGATGTGCGCGTCAATGCCTTTGACGAGCGCATAGGAGAGGCGCTCTCCGACGGGCAGCGAGCGCCATTCGGCCGCGGCCTTTTCCGCGGCGGGATCGACGTCCTTGAACGCCTCGGCAAGCGTGATCAGCCGTTCGGTCGCGTCGTCGCGACGGTCGAGGATGACGTCCTCGCAGGCTTCGCGAAGCTCGGGATCGATCTGGTCGTAGACGTCGAGCTGGCCGGCATTGACGATGCCCATGTCCATGCCCGCCGGGATCGCGTGATAGAGGAAGACGCTGTGCATCGCGCGGCGCACCGGCTCGTTGCCGCGGAACGAGAAGCTGAGGTTCGACAAGCCGCCGCTGATATGGGTGCCGGGGCAGCGGCGGCGGATCTCGCTCGCGGCCTCGATGAAGTCGATCGCGTAGCGGCGATGCTCGTCGATTCCGGTCGCGACGGCGAAGATGTTCGGATCGAAGACGATGTCGTTGGCGTCGGTCCCGTCGGCGGTGAGCAGCTTGTAGGCGCGCTCGCAGATATTGACCTTTCGCTCGACCGTGTCGGCCTGGCCAACCTCGTCGAAAGCCATCACGACCACCGCAGAGCCGTAGGCGCGGCACTTCCGGGCGAGATCGAGGAACGGGCCCTCGCCTTCCTTGAGGCTGATCGAATTGACGATCGGCTTGCCGGACACGCACTTGAGACCCGCTTCGATCACGCTCCATTTCGAGCTGTCGATCATCACCGGCACGCGCGCGATGTCGGGCTCGGCGGCGATGCGCTTGAGGAAGGTGGTCATCGCCTCTTCGGAATCGAGCAAAGCCTCGTCCATGTTGACGTCGATGATCTGCGCGCCGTTTTCGACCTGGTCGCGAGCGACTTCCACTGCCGCGTCGTAATCGCCCCCCAGGACCAATTTCTTGAATCGGGCAGAGCCGGTCACGTTGCAGCGCTCGCCAATGTTGACGAAGCGCGCGCCCGCGCCGGCCTCATTCACTCGGGACATGTCCATCCGTCAGGCGGCGATCAGCATCGGCTCGAGTCCGGCGAGCAAGGTGCCGGACTGCGCGGCCGGGACGGTACGCGGCGTGCAATCGCGCACCGCCCCGGCAATTGCGGCGATGTGCACGGGAGTCGTCCCGCAGCAGCCGCCGACAATGTTCACCAAGCCGCTTTCGGCCCACTCGCGCACCTGGGCAGCGGTTTGCTCCGCCGCCTCGTCATATTCGCCGAGCTCATTGGGCAGGCCGGCGTTCGGATAGGCCATCACCAACGTGTCCGCTCGCGCCGAGAGCGCCGCGAGATGCGGGCGGAGCTGGGCGGCGCCGAACGAGCAGTTAAGGCCGATGGTGATCGGCTTGGCATGGCGCACCGATGCCCAAAAGCCCTCGACCGTATGGCCGGAAAGATTGCGGCCGCTGAGGTCGGTCAGCGTCATCGAGATCATCAGCGGAAGCTCGCGGCCGAGCGCCTGCTCCGCCTCCAGCGTCGCCATGATCGCCGCCTTCGCATTGAGCGTGTCGAAGATTGTTTCGATGAGGATGAAATCGACCCCGCCCTCGACCAGCGCATCGACCTGCTCGCGATAGACCGCCTTCACCTGGTCGAAGTCGACTTCGCGGAAGCCGGGATCGTTGACGTTCGGCGACAGCGACAGCGTCTTGTTGGTGGGGCCGATTGCGCCGGCGACCCAGCGCGGCCTCCGGTCCTTGGCAGAATAGGCATCGGCGACGCGTCGGACGATCTCCGCGGACGCCCGGTTCATGTCGTGCACGAGGCCCTCGGCTGCGAAATCCGCCTGGCTGATCGCGTTCGCGTTGAAGGTGTTGGTGGCGAGGATCTCCGCGCCGGCATCGGCGAAGCTTTCGCAGATCGAGCGCACGAGCTCGGGCTTGGTCAGGTTCAGGATGTCGTTGTTGCCGCGCTGGTCCTTCGCGAGGTCGAGCGCGGCGCGATAATCGGCTTCCTGCAGCCGCCTTTGCTGGACCTGCGTGCCGTAGGCGCCGTCCTTGATCAGGATTCGCTTTGCGGCTTCGTCGCGAAGGCTTTTCGCTGAGGTCATGGTTGGCCGCGTACTCCGAGAAGATGACAGATGGCGTAGCTGAGCTCCGCCCGGTTGAGGGTGTAGAAGTGAAAGTTGCGCACCCCGCCGGCGTAAAGCTGGCCGCACAGCTCGGCGGCGATCGTCGCCGCGATCAGTTGGCGCGCCGCGGGAAGGTCGTCGAGGCCTTCGAACAGTCGCCCGAACCACGGCGGAAGGTCGGTTCCGCAGCGCGACGCCATCCGGACGATGCCCGCGAAATTGGTCACCGGCATGATGCCTGGCACGATTTCGACGTCGACCCCTGCAGCCGCAGCGTCGTCCTGGAAGCGGAAGAAGCAGTCGGCCGAAAAGAAGAATTGCGTGATAGCCCGATCGGCGCCGGCGTCGATCTTGCGCTTGAGATTGTCGATGTCGAACTGGCGGCTCGCCGAGTCCGGATGAACTTCCGGATAGGCGGCGACCGAAATGTCGAACGGCGCGACGCGCTTCAGGCCCGCGACAAGCTCGACCGCATCGCAATAGCCGTCGGGGTGCGGCCGGTATTTCGCCCCGGCGTCGGTCGGATCGCCGCGAAGAGCGACGATATGACGAACCCCCGCTGCCCAATAAGCATGCGCGACTTCATCGACTTCCGCGCGGCTCGCATCGACGCAGGTCAGGTGCGCCGCCGGGGTGAGCTCGGTCTCCTTGATGATGCGCTCGACGGTCGAGTGAGTCCGCTCGCGCGTCGATCCGCCCGCGCCGTAAGTGACCGACACGAAGCGGGGATGGAGCGGCTCCAGAGTCTTGATCGACTCCCACAGACTCTGCTCCATCTTGTCCGTCTTCGGCGGGAAGAATTCGAAGCTGAGCTGGATATCGCCGCGCGGTTCGGCAAACAGCGGCAGATGCTGGTTGAGACGCTCGAACGCGTTCATGCCGCGCGCCTTTGCGGAATGGCGGCTTTCACACCGCGCCACAACGTCACCGTTAGCTCGCCGCCCTTGAGGTGGCGGATCTGGTCGACCTGGAGCCCGGCCGCGCCGAACCATCCGGTCATCACCTCGTCCTCGAAGCCGAGGCGGATGTGCGCATCGGTGCTGCGCAGCTCCTCGCGCTCATGCGCGGCGAAGTCCACCACGAGCAACGTGCCGCCGGGAGCGAGCACCCGCGCGGCTTCGGCGATCGCCGCGGCAGGCGAGTGTGCGTAATGCAGCACCTGGTGGATGACGATCGTGTCCGCGCTGTGGTCGGCGAGCGGAAGCGAATACATGTCGCCCTGCCTCAGGCTCGATGGGATGCCGGCGGCTTCCAGCTTCACCCGCGCAAGACGAAGCATGTCCGACGAGCGGTCGATGCCGATCGCCACGCTGGAACGCGGCCCGAACAGCTCGATCATTCGGCCGGTTCCGGTGCCGATGTCGACCAGCCGGCCGAGGTGGCGTCGGCCAAGCGCATCGTCGATCGCCCGCTCGACCTCGCTCTCGGCGACGTGAAGCGAGCGGATCTGGTCCCACACCTCGGCGTGGCCGGCGAAATAGCGGTTCGCGGCGTCCGCACGTTCGGCCCGAATCGCTTCGGTGCGTGCGCAGTCCGCGGCGAATAGCGCGTGGGTTGATGCGTCGGCCCACGAATCGATCAGGGCGAACATCGGCTCGACGCGCTCGGGCTCAGCGAGTGTCAGGAACACCCAGCTTCCCTCCTTGCGCCGCTCGAGCACGCGAGCATCGGCAAGGATCTTGAGGTGGCGCGAGACGCGGGGCTGGCTTTGGCCGAGGACCTGGGCCAGTTCGCCGACGGACAGCTCCATCAGCCGAAGGAGCGCGACGATCCGCAGCCGGGTCGGATCGGCAAGCGCCTGGAATCGGTCGGCGAGCGGAAGAGCTGCAGTCACGATTTAAGGATATAAAGATATCTTTATATCGTCAATTCGTCGTTCGAAAATAATCCCTTGTGCAGGGGTAGGGATTACAGCTATTGGCGCGGGTCTGGCCTGAACGACTCGCATCGGCAGGTCCGGGTGGTGCCCACCCCAGGGGCACAATTTAAGGGAGTGGAACGATCATGAAGAAGGTTGCCATTGTGACCGTTGCGGTCCTCGCGCTCGGCATCGCCGCGTGCAACAAGACCAACGCCGACAACAATGCCGCGAACGAGACGGCGGTCGAGAACACGGCTTCGACCGACGTCAATGCCGCGACCAACGACTCGGTCAATGCTGCCGACGCAGCGCTGAACGCGACCGACAATTCGGTTGCGAATGCCTCGAACGCGCTCGAGACCGCCAACACCACGGCGGCCAACGCGACCGAGAACAAGTAAGCTCGTTCCAGAGCCAGTAAGGAAGGGCCGCTCCGACCGGGCGGCCCTTTTTTTATGCCCGCGCGCGATGTTACCTTGCGTCGGTGAGACTGACGTTCCTCTGCCTGATACTGGCCATGGCCGCATGCCGGAAAGACGAGCCGCCGGCGCCGACGGCCGAGCAGTCAGCGCAGCTTAACGACGCCGACCAGATGCTCGACAATCTCGCCAATGAAGACGGGCCGGAAACGAACGCTCCTGGCTCCTCGAATTCGTCGGAGTGACGTCAGAGCGATTTGAGATATTCGACGAGGTCCGCCTTCTGCCGAGGGGTGAGCCCCAGGCGGAACTGGCGGTCGTAATGGTTGACCACGTCCATCAGGGTCGCGAAGCGGCCGTCGTGATAGAATCCGCCCTTCTGGCGCGACCATAGACCCTTCAACGGCGTCGTCCGGTAGCCGACCACCTCGCGTCCATTGATGAGCCAGGACGGCGACCGCCGCGCCTGGAAATCGTCGATGCCGATCTCCGCCCCTGTGTGCATGTTCCAGCCGGAGTCGGTGAAGGTCGGCGGCATGTGGCACGACGCGCAGCTGGTCTTGCCATTGCCGCGCTCGAAGACGGCCTCGCCGCGCGCTGCAGCAGCCGGATCGAAGCTTCCGCGAGGTGCCTGCGGCGCCGGAAGGCTGACCTGATAGAATTGGAGCGCCGGAAGAT
>DATCJM010000234.1:0-8887 GCA_036562805.1 Sphingomicrobium sp. | reverse complement strand
CGGTGGGCTTCGCCGAGGGCGTGATAGGGCAGGCCGGGAAGCAGATGGTGGAGAGCGTGGTAGCGAAGCCCCACCGGCGCCCAGAAGACCGGCAGCGTGGCCGGCGGCGGCACGTTGACGCTGTCGAGATATTGGGCGGTGACGCTCATCGCCTCGCCGTCATTTTCCCAAAGATGCGCGACCAGGGTCCGAACCTGGTTGAGGAACATCACCCCCGCAGCAACTCCGAGGAAGATCAGGAAGGCGTGAAGCGGAATGATCCCGGTCGCCGTGAGCGCAATGAGGGCGATCGCCCAGACGCTGCAGGAGATTTCCAGTAAACGCCAGTCGCGCGCGAAATCACCCTCGGGCTTCGGGCGCACGAACTTCGGGTTGATCTGAAGGCCGGAGTAGCGGCCGACGACGAGGCTGCGCAGCTTCGGCGACAGAAGCGACAGCGGTGCGAGAATCCCGAATCGGATCAACATGCCGACCGGCGCGAGCGCCGCGGCGATCAGGAACACCGGCAGCGTCCACGGATGCATCAGCGCCAGCGGCAGATATTCGGGGTCGTCGACCGTCCCGTAATAGCGCTTCGCGTGGTGCTGGTTGTGCACGCCCTCGTACATGAAGCTCGGCACCAGCAGCGGCACGCCGACGACGAGGTTCCAGGTAAAGCGGAAACCCTTCACCGCGCCCTTCTTGATGTGCGTGAGCTCGTGGATGAACGAGCCGGCGCGATAGAGCGCGAGCACGGCCACCAACGCGGCGCCGACGGCCAGCCACTTGGGCTGGACGAACATCGCGGCGAACATCCCCGCATAGCCGAGCAGCGCCGAGCCGAGCATGTCCGCCCAATAGATCGCCGACTTCGGCACGTTGAGGTCGCGCGTCAGGTTCGCGGCGGCCTTGAGCATCGCCGCATCGTCCTTTGCACGCGCGGGAACGCGCTGCGCGGGGGCAGCGCTATTCGTGCGCTCGATGGTCGCCGTGTTGCTCATACTGTTTCCGGAAGAACGCTCTTTCGCAGGAGATAGTGGCGGGACTTAGGCGTCTCAACCTTAACTGGCGCTGGGCCGAATGACTCGCTAGCCGTTCGCAATGAACAGCAGCGCCGTTACCATCCGCCCTGTCGAGACCAAAAAGGACAAGAAGGCTTTCGTCGACTTCGCCTGGCAGGTCTACAAGAACGATCCCCACTGGGTCCCGCCGCTCAAGGACGAGGTCCACGGCCTCATCACGCCCGGCAAGAACCCGTGGTTCGAGCACGCCCGCGCGCAGCTGTGGCTGGCTGAGCGTGGCGGAAAAGTGGTCGGCCGCATCAGCGCCCAGGTCGACGACCTCGTCCAGGAGCATATGGGTAAGGGCATCGGCAACTGGGGCATGTTCGAAGCGCTCGACGAAGAGGCCGCGCGGACGCTGATCGCCACGGCGGAGGATTGGCTGCGAAGCCAGGGAATGGCGCAGGCGCTGGGGCCGATCAGCCTGTCGATCTGGGATGAACCCGGTCTCGAGATCGAAGGTTTCGACGAAGACCCGACCGCGATGATGGGTCACCACCGGCCCGAATATCGTGCGTGGATCGAGGGGGCCGGTTACGGCAAGGCCAAGGACCTGCTGACCTACGAAGTCGACATTGCCCACTGGGACGATCCGAAGATCAACCGGCTGATCGCGATGGGCGAAAAGAACCCGCACATCCGCATCCGGCAGGTCGACAAGTCCAAGTTCAACGAAGAAGCGCGGATCATCCTGAACATCCTCAACGACGCCTGGTCGGGCAATTGGGGCTATGTGCCACTGACAGAGGCGGAGATCGCCTATGCCGGCAAGAAGCTGAAGCCGATCATCTACAACGAGCTCGTGCGGGTCGCGGAAATCGACGGGGAGCCGGTCGCCTTCATGCTCACCATCCCCGACATCAACGAGCTGACGAAGGACCTCAACGGCGAGCTGTTCCCGTTCAATTTCGTCAAATTGCTGTGGCGGCTGCGAAAGCCAAAGGTGAAGCGGTCACGCGTGCCGCTGATGGGCGTCGCCAAGAAGCTTCAGCACTCGCGCATGGCGAGCATGCTCGCTTTCATGATGATCGAATATACGCGCCGCGATTGCGTCGGGAAGTTCGGCATCAACATGGGTGAGTTCGGCTGGATCCTCGAGGACAATAAGGGAATGCTGTCGATCGCCGAGCTACCCGGGGCCAAGATCAATCACCGCTACCGGGTTTACGACAAGGCCCTTTAGCGCGCTCGACACGTCTTAACGTCACTATTGTCACGCGGTGCGTTGCTGCTTTTCGTGAACTTAAGCTTCGGCGCGCTCCTTCCGTCCGACACGCCAATTCGCAACGCCGCCACCCGGCGAGCGAAGCAGACGAAATCCTATTAGGAAAGGGCAGAGCTAGCGGCAGCTTTCGACCCATTGCGGACATTAGCCCTTCTGTTAGGCTTGGGTTGCCGGGGGGCAATCCGAATGCATTTCCACCTTCCCAAACCGCTGCACGGCTGGCGCGAGTTCGCCGGCGAAGTGGGGATCATCGTGGTCGGCGTGCTGATCGCCCTCGGGGCGGAGCAAGTCGTCGAATCGCTGCAGTGGGCACATAAATCGCGTTCAGCGAAATCCGAGCTGCACCAGCAGATGGCTTTTGCATGGGTCTTGGGTGAGGAACGCGAGGCTCTTCACCAATGCGCCGACGACTATTTGTCCGATCTCGCCAAGGACGTCGTCAGCTCTCCCCCGCTGTGGCACCCCGTACCCGCGAACTACTGCGGCGCTCGTTCTCGGCACGTATACAGCCCGCCAAACCGGCCCTGGCCGACGGAAGTGTGGCGCTCGGTCGAGACGGAGGGAACGGTCTCTCATTTGGGCGGAAGCTATTCTCGCGAGGCGTCTTTCCTCTTCGATTTCATCAAAACCATGAACGAGGAAAATGCGGCGGAGGACAGCGAGGCTGCCGCTCTCAATGCGCTTGCTTATCCGATCACGCTGACGGCGGATTCCAGAACCGAGTTCGTCCGGAGCATCGAACGGCTGCACTACGACAACGATATGTTGACGCTCGGGTCGCAACAGATGCAGGCGCAAATCCGGGCTCTGGGCGAAACTCCCACTCCGCAAGAACTGTCGATTCTTCGAAGAAAAATTCCCGGGCTCCATAGATCCGGTGCCACGGCGGCAGCACGACTGAACCGCTAAGGTCCGATTTCCGCCCATTCCTGCCATCGGGCGCTTCTGTTACGTTGATGTAACCGCTGGGGGCCGGCCGCATGCATTTCCACCTGCCAAAGCCGCTGCATGGCTGGCGTGCCTTCGTCGGCGAAGTGGGGATTATCGTCATCGGCGTGCTGATCGCACTCGGCGCGGAGCAGGCAGTCGAGTGGCTGCATTGGCGCAACGAAGTTGCAGAGGCGCGGCGAGCCCTGAACCAGGAGCTTGCGTGTGACCTTGGGGCAGTTGTGAAGCGTGTGCAGGAAAGGCCCTGCATCGATCGCCGTCTCGGTGAAATACGAGCGTTGCTTACTAGGAACAGCTCTGGCCTTGGCCCAGCACCACGCTCTCCGCTCGGCCAGCCACAACTCTGGCGCCCGCGAACGAATGTTTGGCAAGCCACAATGGCCGGCCAAGTTGCCGAACACATGCCGCTGGCGATGCAGCTTGGGTACGCCAATCTTTATGGCGAGCTTCAGTGGTATGCCCAGAAAGCGGATGACGAAACGGACGCGTGGAGCGTTCTCGGCGAGCTCGATGATCCCGGCGCATTGGGCCCGGAGGATATTGCCGCCGTGAGGCAGGCGCGCTCGCGTGCGCAGGTCGCCGCCGACAAGATGAGCGCGAATCTGCCGAGCATTATCGCCGATGGCGAGAGGCTCGGGATCAAGCCAGCTCCGGTCAAAGGAACTCCGCTTACGGCCGCTGCAATCAAATCGCTATGTCTATCGACGGCCCAGGAAAGCAGGGGCCCTTGATCCTTCCTGAGCTAGTGGCAGCTTTCCACCATTGCGGACATACGGGTTAGCTGCTGCGAATGAGCGTTAACTGCCGCTCTCGGCTCCTCCACCGACGTGCAACTGGTAGAATACCGCAGCTACGGGATAGAGCAGGACGAGATAGGTTAGGAGCGCCGCGTTTAGGCGCTTCCCCTTGGCCAGCAGCACGGCGAACAGTCCACCAAAGAGCAGGACGGCGAACACCTTGTCGATTAAGCCCGCTAGCGGGTGCTCATTGAGCACGATCTGGAAGACATAGGTCGCTGCGTCACAGAAGATCACGCCTGCCAGGAGCCAACGTTTGTGACCCCAGTAATAGACATCGAAGTCGGGCCACTCCGCCGTGTTCCTCGGAAAAACCATTCGAGAGATGAAATAATAGGTGCCCGTCACCGCGAAGCCGCACAGCAGGAAAAAGAAGCTGGGCTGAAGTGCTCCGCGCAAGCTCCAGGCAACCGTCCAATAGGAAGTTATGTCGAGAGTGATGAGCAGCCCGAGTAGCGGAGTAAGAATGCCAACCCTGAGCTTGTGGCGCTCCTGAAGTGCATTGCTGAGACCGGCCAGAACATTCGCGAGTGACAGGCCGAGCAGCAGGCCTAGAAGCGAAAATACGAACTCGAAGGTGGTCATCAGCCAGGCCCCCACGGTCCGAGCAGCGTGAGGCTTCCAGCAGCTATCATGCAGGACGCCTTATGTCTGTTGCCACCCAAAGCTGACTGAACCTAGCTCAGCTCGATCCACGTCGGCGCGTGGTCGGACGCCTTCTCTTCGCCGCGCGCCCACTTGTCGATGTCGGCGGCCTGTAGCCGATCCGCCGCTTCGGGCGAGCAGAGCAAGTGGTCCAGCCTGAACCCGAGGTCGCGCTGCCAGCAGCCGGCGGTGTAGTCCCAGAAAGTGTAGAGCTTGTCGTCGGTCGGGTGCAGCGCGCGCAGGGCGTCGGTCCAGCCCTGGTTGACGATGCGTCGCCACACCTCGCGCGTTTCGGGCTGCATCACCGCGTCACGGGCCGTCGCTCGCGCGGAGAACACGTCGCGGTCCTCCGGAACCACGTTCCAGTCGCCGCACAGCACCACCGGCCGCTCCTCCTGCAGAAGTTCGGCGGCATGGGCGCAGAGGCGTTCCATCCAGCGCAGCTTGTAGTCAAACTTCTCGGTGCCGACCGGATTGCCGTTCGGCAGGTACAGTGAGCCGACGATCAACCCGCCGACCTCGGCCTCGATGTAGCGGCTGTGCGTGTCGTCGGGATCGCCGGGAAGGCCGACCCGCCTCAACTCCGGTGCATCTCCTTTGGCGAGGATGGCGACTCCGTTGAAGCCCTTCTGGCCGTGCCACACGGCGCTGTATCCCGCCGCCTCGATGTCGGCGATCGGCAGCGATTCGTCCGCGCACTTCAGCTCCTGGAGCCCGACCACGTCGGGCTTCTCCCGATCGAGCCACTCGAGCAGGCGCGGTAGCCGCGCGCGGATGCCGTTGAGGTTGTAGGTCGCGAGCTTCATTGCGCTCGCCCTAGCCGCTGCAGACTAGACGGAAAAGCTGCTCCCGCAGCCGCAGCCGGATTGCGCGTTGGGGTTGAGCACTTTGAACGACGCGCCGCCGAGGTCTTCGACGAAGTCCACGGCCGATCCGCGCACGAGGTCGAGGCTGATGGGATCGACGACGAGCTTGACGCCACCCGTTTCCGCGATGGCATCGTCGCTGTCGGGCGCATCCGTGAGCTCGAACTTGTAGGTGAAGCCGGCGCAGCCACCGCCGTCGACGGCGAGGCGAAGGATAGCGGGCTTCGACTGCCGGTCGGCAATCCACGCCACGCGCTTCGCCGCGTTCTCGGTAAGGCTGATGTCGCTCACGATTGTGAGATAGGAAGCGCCGCTCGTTGCGGCAACCGACCGGCTCTTAGTGCTGGCCGTCCGGACCGCCGATACCGACCGCGTCCATCGACGGCGCGCCCGAGCGCTTCTGCATCGCGAGGACATAGTCAGTCGACTTCATGAACGGGATCGGGTTCACCGGGCGTCCGTCGATCCGCACTTCGTAGTGCAGGTGGTTGCCCGTCGAGCGGCCGGTCGATCCCATGCGGCCAATCTGCTGGCCGCGAGTCACGTGGTCGCCCGCCTGAACGAGGACCGCCGACATATGGCCGTAGCGGGTGGTGATGCCGCGGCCGTGGTCAAGCTCGACCATATTGCCGTAGCCGCCGCTGTTCCAGCCGGCGCGAAGCACGGTGCCGTCCGCAGTCGCGTAGACCGGCGTTCCATATGCGCCGGCAAGGTCGATTCCGGGGTGCATCGCGGCGCCACGGTGGAAGGGGTCATCGCGAACGCCGAAACCGCTGGTGAAGGTCACCTCGGCGCGGATCGGCTTGTCGGACGGAATGGCGATAACGTCGTTCTGGAGCTCGTCCATCTTCTTCCAGCTGTTGAACAGCGCCTTGAAGGTTGGGTTGCCGATGCTCTCGAACGGGCCGCCGACGCCGGCAGCCTGGCCGGCCTGCGCCGGCTTGATGCCAAGCTTCTGGAGCTCGGCGGCGGTGACCTGGTAGCGAACGTCAAGCGCGCGGGCGACCAGCGCCGCCTGCTCGAGCTGCTGCTGTTCGACATGGGCGAGTGGGCCGTCCTTCGCGAGCCGGCCGCTTCCAGCTGCAGCTTCGACCATCGTCGGATCGATCTTCTGACCGGTCAGCGCGGCTTCGATCAGCGACTGCCGCTCTTCAAGAAGGCGCGCGCGGACTTCGGTGGAAGAGGTCGCGGCAAAATAGGGATGCGTGATCAGGCGGGCGGTCGCATAGCTTGCCCAGGCGACAAGCCCGAGCATGACGACGAAGAGAGCAGCCTGAACGGGGGCGGAAATGCGGAAACGGCGAAGCTTCTTCCCGTCATGAATGAAGAGGTCGCGATCGCGGAACAGTGCCGTGGTGCCGGCCAGTACTTGCGTCATTCGTCCCCGCTCCAAAAGCTCGAACGGGCGCACCGAAGCGCGCCGCGCCTTGTTTCAAACTGTAGGAGCTCCCCAGCCCCGACCGACCCACGTTAGCCCTCCCGCGTGCCGGATGAGTGGACCCTGCTGCGGGATGGTTAACAAATTCAACCTAAGGCGGCCGGTGGCGGGACGAGCCGCGACGATCGTGCGGTGAACCGTTCAAGCCGGCCGCTTCGAGGCTCCATTCCAGCAAAATCAAGCGTTTGTGCGGTGCAACATATCTCGTTGCTGAGTCGCAACGGCGAATCTTTCACGCTCGCCGTTGCCAACCGCGCGCGAGCGATTACACCGGCGGACGGGCCACGGTGTCCCAACGCACCGCGAGCTCTCTGCAAGGAGAGTCAAATTGACTGAAGCAAGCCAAGCCGCGCCCGACATGCGCGCGGGCAAACCTCATCAGAAGCCGAAGCGGCCGAATTTCTCGTCCGGGCCTTGCGCGAAGCCGCCTGGCTGGGCGCCGGACAAACTCGACACATCGGCACTCGGGCGCTCGCACCGCGGAAGCGTCGGAAAGGCGAAGCTCGCCGAGGCGATCGAACGTACGCATGCACTGCTGCAACTGCCGCCCGACTACCGCCTCGGCATTGTCCCCGCATCGGACACGGGCGCCATGGAGATGGCGATCTGGTCACTGCTCGGCTCGCGGCCGGTGACGATGCTTGCGTGGGAGAGCTTCGGCGCCGGCTGGGTGACCGACGTTGCCAAGCAGCTGAAGCTCGACGCCGACATTCGCACGGCCGACTACGGCGCAATTGCCGACCTCTCCGGCATCAGCCCCACCAACGACATCGTCTTCACCTGGAACGGCACGACGAGCGGCGTTCGGGTGCCCAATGCCGACTGGATCGCCGACGACCGCACCGGCCTCACCATCTGCGACGCGACGTCCGCGGCCTTCGCGCAGGACATTGACTGGGCCAGGATCGATGTCGGCACCTTCAGTTGGCAGAAAGCCCTCGGCGGCGAGGCGGCGCACGGAATGCTCGTGCTCAGCCCCCGTGCCGTCGAGCGGCTGGAGCGGGAGCCCGCGCCGCGCCCGCTGCCCAAGATCTTCCGCCTGACCAAAAGCGGGAAGCTGATCGACGGCATCTTCAAAGGCGAGACGATCAACACGCCATCGATGCTCGCTGTCGAGGACTGGCTCTTCTGCCTCGACTGGGCGGAGCGGGCCGGCGGCCTTGCCGCGCTGATCGCTCGCGCCGACGCGAATGCGGCTGCGCTGGATCGTTGGGTGCAATCCGTGGATTGGATCGAGCATTTGACGAACGACCAGAAAATCCGCTCGAATACGTCGGTCTGCCTCCAGTTCACTGACCGCTCTGACGAGAATGCGAACCGCGCCTGTCAGAAGGCGATGGGTCAGCTGCTCGAGCGCGAAGGCGCCGGCTACGACATCACCGCCTACCGCGATGCGCCGCCGGGACTGCGCGTCTGGTGCGGCGCGACAGTCGAGACCGACGACATCGAGGCGCTCGGCCCCTGGCTCGACTGGGCGTGGGAGGTGACCGCGTGAGCAATCCAGTGCGCGTTCTCATCGCCGACAAGATGGATCCGAAAGCCGCCGCCATCTTCCGCGAGCGCGGCATCGCGGTTGATGAAAGGGCCGGCCTTTCCCCCGACGAATTGAAGGCTGTCGCCGGCAATTACGACGGGATCGCCGTGCGCAGCTCGACGAAGGTCACTATGCCCATCATGGACGCCGGGCTTCCGCGTCTCAAGGTGATCGGCCGCGCCGGGATCGGCGTCGACACGATCGACGTCCCCGGCGCCTCGTCGCGCGGGATCGTGGTCATGAACACGCCGTTCGGGAATTCGATCACGACCGCCGAGCATGCGATCGCGATGCTGTTCGCGCTCGCCCGCGAAATCCCGCAGGCGGACCAGTCGACGCAGTCCGGCAAGTGGGAGAAGAACCGCTTCATGGGCGTCGAGCTTGCGGGCAAGAC
>DATCJM010000226.1:0-4975 GCA_036562805.1 Sphingomicrobium sp. | reverse complement strand
GCGACTGGCGGGAGCTGATGAACGAGCGCGGCACGCGCACCGACAAGCCGATGAAGCCGCAGGTGGTGACGCACGAGCTCAACAAATTGCTCGACGACGACGCGATCGTGATCACCGACAGCGGCACGATCACGGCCTGGACCGCGCGGCACGTCAACATGCGTGGGAACATGCAGTTCAGCTGCTCGGGAACGCTCGCGAGCATGGCCTGCGGCCTACCCTATGCGATCGGCGCGTCGACCGCGTTCCCGGACCGACAGGTGGTCGCCGTGATCGGCGACGGATCGGCGGCGATGCTGATGGGCGATTTCGTGACTCTGAGGAAATACAATCTCAACGCCAAGATCATCGTCATCAAGAACAACACGCTGGGCCAGATCAAGTGGGAGCAGATGGTGTTCCTGGGCAATCCCGAGTTCGGCTGCGAGCTCGAGCCGATCGATTTCGCGAGCGTCGCGAAGGGCTGCGGGATCAATAGCGTGACGATCGACGATCCGGCGCGATGCGCTGAGCAGCTGCGCGACGCACTCGCAGCGCCGGGACCGTGCCTGATCGAAGCGGTCGTCGACCCGTTCGAGCCGCCGATGCCGCCGAAGATCGAGCTCAAGCAGGCGACCAACATGGCCAAGTCGCTCGCCAAGGGCACGCCGCACGCGATGAAGACCGCGCTGACGCTCGCTTCCGATACCGTTCGCGAACTGGTGTGATCGAGCGCGAGCCACGGCTCGCGACACGTGCGCCCGACGGGCAGGTGCTGCGCGAATGGGACCTTTATTCGGCGGACGCTGCCCGTGCGCTCCGCGCCGATCTCGAGCGGGCCCTCGGTTCGGCGGTGGACTTCACCGCGCAAGCCAAGGCGCTCTATGCGACCGACGCGTCCAACTACCGGCAGGTCCCGATCGGCATCGTCTACCCGCACGATCGCGACGAGGTGGTCGAGACGATCCGCATCTGCCGCCAGCATGATGCGCCGATCGTAGCGCGCGGCGGCGGCACGAGCCTTGCCGGCCAGGGCTGCAACGTGGCGGTGTGCATCGATTTTTCGCGGCATCTTCACCGCGTGATCGAGATCGACCCGGTCGAGCGCCGGGCGCGGGTCGAACCGGGATGCATCCTCGACCGCTTGCGCGAGGCGGCCGAACCTTCAGGGCTGACGTTCGGGCCCGATCCCGCGACCCACGACCACAACACGCTCGGCGGAATGATCGGGAACGACAGCTGCGGAGTCCATTCGGTGCGCTGGGGGCGGACCGCGGACAATGTCGAAGCGCTGACGGTCGCGACCTATGACGGGCTGCAGCTCGAGCTGTCCCCGGCGCCCGAGGAGCGGCTGCGGCGGATCACCGACGAGATCGGTCCGCGAGGCGACATCTATCGCGCGCTGGTCGCGCTGCGCGACCGTTACGGAAAACTGATCGAGGAGCGATTCCCGAAGATTCCACGGCTGGTGTCGGGTTTCGAGAATCTCGACGCGCTCCTCCCCGGCCGCGACTTCAACGTCGCCAAGGCGGTCACCGGCACCGAGGGTAGCTGCGTGATCGTGCTGGAGGCAGAGGTGCGGCTGGTGCCGCGGCCCAAGTGCGAGGCGATCGGCCTCTTGTCGTTCGACGATGTCTATCAGGCGGCGGATGCGGTCCCTTCCCTGCTCGAGCAAGAGCCGGATGCCGTCGAGGGGTTCGACGGGCGAATGTATGACGCGATCAAGCGCTCCGGCTCGGTCTCGGGCGTCTCCGCTTTCCCCGAGGGTCGCGGGTTCCTGATCGTCGAAGCCGGCGGCGACACGCTCGAGGAAGCCGACGCCAATGTCCGGCGGAAGGTGGAAAAGGCCCGCACCGGCGCGCGCACGACCTTCGTGTCGGATCCGCGCCAGCAGAAGCGGATCTGGGAAGCGCGCGAGGCGGCTCTGGGAGTCACCGCGTTCGTTCCTGGCGGGCCCGAGCATTGGCCGGGCTGGGAGGACAGCGCCGTGCCGCCGGACCGGCTGGGCGATTATCTGCGCGAGCTCGACAGGCTGCTTGCGTCGCATGGCTATAGCGCGGCGCTCTACGGCCATTTCGGCGATGGCGTGACGCACGGGCGGATCAACTTCGATTTCCATTCCGACGTCGGGCTCGAGAATTATCGCCTGTTCATTCGCGAGGCGGCGCGGCTCGTGCACCGCTATGGCGGGTCGCTGTCGGGCGAGCATGGCGACGGCCAGGCGCGCGCCGAGCTGCTGAGCGTCATGTACGGCGACGAGCTCGTCCAGGCATTCCGCGAGTTCAAGGCGATCTGGGACCCGAAGAACCGCCTCAATCCCGGAAAGGCGATCGACCCCTTCCCGATCGATTCCAACCTGCGCCTCGGCCTCACCTATGAGCCGAAGCCGCTGGAGACCTGGTTCAATTATCCAAGCGACCATGGCTCGTTCGCGCATGCGACGACGCGCTGCGTCGGTGTCGGGAAATGCCGCCGGCGGCAGGTCGGCGACGAAGTCATGTGCCCGTCCTATCTCGTCACCGGCGAGGAGAAGCATTCGACGCGCGGACGTGCGCATTTACTGCACGAGATGAGCCGCGGCGAAGTGATCGCGGACGGGTGGGACAGCAAGGCGGTCGAGGACGCACTGTCGCTGTGCCTCGCGTGCAAGGGCTGCAAGGCGGACTGCCCGGTCGGAGTCGATGTCGCGACGTGGAAGGCCGAGTTCCGGGCGCACCATTATGCGCACCGGCTGCGCCCGCGGTCGGCTTATTCGATGGGCCTGATCGACCGCTGGGCGCGCGTCGCCTCTGTCGCTCCTGCAATCTTCAACGCGATGGCGGGCACCCGGATCGCGAAATGGGTCGCGGGCGTGCATGGCGATGCGCAACTGCCGAAGTTCGCCCGGCAGACGTTCCGGAGCTGGTTCGAAAAACGCCCGAACAATGGGGACGGCGACCGGGTGCTGTTATGGCCCGACACGTTCAACAATCATTTGCGGCCGGAGACTTTGATCGCCGCGACGGAATTGCTCGAAAGCGGCGGTTTCGACGTGACCATTCCGCGCGAGCCGCTGTGCTGCGGACGGCCGCTGTACGACTGGGGATTTCTCGACGAGGCGAAGCAGCGGTTCGAGCAAATCTTCGCAGCTATGCGCCCCGAGATCGACGCGGGAACGCCGGTGATCGTGCTCGAGCCCGCATGCGCGTCGGCGTTCAAGGACGAGCTGCTGAACCTGATGCCCGAACGCCGCGAAGCCAAGCGCCTGGCGGCGCAGGTTCATTATATCGCCGACTTCGTTGCCGCGCAGACGAGGCGCTTTCCGCAATTCCGGACCGGCGGAGCGGCGTTGGTGCAGGCCCATTGCCACCATCACGCGGTGATCGGCTTCGACGCGGAAATGACGCTGCTCGAGCATCTGCAGATCGACGTCGAGCGGCCGCCGCAGGGATGCTGCGGAATGGCGGGCGCATTCGGGATGGCGAGGGAAACGTTCGCAACCGGCAAAGCGATCGGCGAGCGAGTGCTGCTGCCGCGCGTGCGCGCACTGGATGGGGAGACGATCATTATCGCCGACGGCTTCAGCTGCCGCGAGCAGATCGAGATCAACAGCTCCCGCAAGACGATGCACATCGCCGAGCTGCTGCGCGAGCGCATCGGCGCCTGATTCATTGCGGCGCCTGACGTGCCCCCTGCGGCCGGATCGGCGCGTCCTTCGCTGCTGCGGCGTCGGGGCCGACGTCGGCGCTTTTGGCGGCACTCTCCATGCTCTCGTGGAATGGGCGGTGGACGAACGGGACGAGGATTCCGGTCGCAAGCCCCCAGACGATGAGCGAGACGGCAACGCCTACGGCGGACGCACCGGCGGGCGCGTGGCCGTGGCTGATTAGCGGGAGGACGAGAACCGCGCCGGCCGCCCACAAGGCGAAGCCGAAGGTCATTCCGAACAGCCAGCCTCCGCGCACGGCATTGGCGGCCCGGCCGAAGAAGCGGGCATAAGCGGCGCCGGCGATCGCCATCACGACCCACCCGACGCCGACCGTTGCCATCGGCGACATGCCGAGGATCTCGGCCTCGACCTTGAGCGCGCCGAAGCCGACCAGCACGAGGATTGCGGGGATTGTCGCCGCGACGCCCGACAATGCGCCCGAGAGCAGCGGGCGCTGGCTCGGCCCGGGATCGTAGCCGTGGGCGTCGAGGAAGCCGCGGATCATTGCATGATCTCCTTCAGCGCCCTGCATTCCCGATAGTCGGGAACGTCGCGGTAGAGATCGATCAGATGCTTGTAGGCGAGGCCGACGATGCGTGGCTCGCGGTTGAGGTCGGCAAGCCCGACCGGATAGACGAGGCCGACCGCCTCGCTCATCGCGATGCTCCAGTCGATCTGGTCGGTAAGGCTGTACCAGGTGAAGCCGACAAGGGGCACACCGGCCTTCGCCAGGAGCTGGACATTGTGCCACTGGCGCCAAAGCCACCGCGGCGCGCCCTGGGCGTCGGTCTTGTTGGTCTCGGTGTGCATCATCGGCCGGCGGTAGCGTTCCCAATATTGGTTCGCGATCACGTACCAGCCGAACAGCTCGCCAAGCGCGACGGCATGGCCCTCGCGATCGATCAGCCGCTCATTCCATTCGTAATAATCGACGCCGAGGATCGAGCGGCGCGGCACCGTCCGCTTCTGAAGTCGGGCAATGTCGTCCTTTGAAATGCCCTGCGAGCAAAGCAGGTCGCTCATCCGCTTGCTGAGACGGTGAGCGAAGATGAGGTCGAGCGGGAGGAAGCGGCGCGCGTTCGCTTCCTCCGCGATCCGCTGGACATGCTCGTCAGGGCAGCAGGGCTGGTAGAACTCGCCGCTCTCGCTGTTGATGAGCACGGCGTCTTCGCGGCGCTTGAGGATCGCGTCGCTCATGCCGATGCTGGCCTTGGCGAGATTCCAGGCCGCTCGCGCATAGGCGCCCTCGTCGCGCAACTGCTCGTTCCAGATGCCGTCGAGCGCGCTCATCCGCGCGCCGACATACAT
>DATCJM010000198.1:0-7222 GCA_036562805.1 Sphingomicrobium sp. | reverse complement strand
GGGTGGGTGTCTTTGATGTGCAGCCCTAACTTTCGGTACAGGTGCCATTGCTGAGCGATCGTCAGCAAATTGTTGGTGATCCAGTACAGCTGCAGCCCCGCCGCGAAGGGCGCGAAGATGAAGATCATCATCCACGGCATGATCGCGAAGATCTGCTGCTGCGCCGGGTCCATGGCCTGCGGATTGAGCTTCATCGACATGAACTGGGTGACGCCGACGAGAATCGGAAGGATGCCGATGGCGAGCAAGGCGGGCGGGCTGAAATGCAGCAGGCCGAACAGGTTGATCGGCGTCAGCGGATCGGGGGCCGACAGATCCTTGATCCACAGGACAAAGGGCTGGTGCCGCATTTCCACGCTCACCAGCAGGCATTTGTAGAGCGCGTAGAAAACCGGGATTTGGAGGAGAATGGGGAGGCAGCCGGCAGCCGGGTTCACCTTCTCCGCCTGATAGAGCTTCAGGATTTCCTGCTGCTGGCGCTGCTTGTCGTCCTTGAAGCGCTCCTGAATCGCCTTCATCTTCGGCTGGATCTTGCGCATCGCGGCCATCGACTGGAATTGCTTGTGCGCGACCGGGAACATGACCCCGCGAACGATGAAGGTCAGCGCGATGATCGCCAGGCCGAAATTGCCGAAGAAGTGGAACAGAATCGTCAGCAGGTCGAAGATCGGCCGCGCGAAAAACCAGAACCAGCCCCAGTCGATCGCGTAGCTGAGCAAGGGAACGCCGGCCTTTTCATAGCGGTCGAGCCAGCTCTTCTCCTTCACACCCGCGAACAGCCGCTGATTGCTTGTGACGGTCTGACCGGGCGCGACCGTTACGGGCGCCAGCGCATAATCGGCCTGGTACCCGTCGCTCTGGTTCTTCCGGAACTCGCCCGCGGGGCCATCCTGGGGCACGAGCGCGGTCAGCCAATATTTGTCGGTGAAGCCGATCCAGCCGGTGCTGTCGAAATTCTCGGCCTTGCCTTCGTCGAGGTCCTTCCAGTTGACGCTGTAATTCGCCTTGCCACTGAAGACGCCGATCGGGCCGACATGGTTGGTCCACATCGACTTGTCGGGCGACTCGCCGCCGCGGCTGACGAGCCCGATGGGCCGCACGTTGATTGGCTTGCCCGAGCCATTGAGCACGCTCTGCGCGACGGTGAACATGTAGCCGTCGTCCACCGCGACCTTGATCTGGTAGCGCGTCCCGTCAGGCATTTGGGTGCTGAGCGTCACCGGATGACCCGGCGAGAGCTGCTGCCCGTCGGCCGTCCACGTCGTGTCGAGCGTGGGCACCTGCGCGCCCTGGGCCGTCCAGCCGAACTCGGCGATGTACGAATCCCGCGCGCCGAGCGGCGACAGCAGCCGCACCGGCGGCGAATCCGGCGCGATCGTCTGGCGCTGGTTGAGCAGAAGGAGATCGTCGATCTGCGCGCCCTTGAGGTTGATCGAACCCATCAACGAGGGCGTGCGGATGCTGACGCGAGGCGACGACGATAGAGCCGCTGTAACCGTGGTGAATCGCTCCGGCGCGGCGGCAGCCGCCGGTTGCGACTGCGTCTGCGGAACCGGTTGCTGCTTTCCGTTGACGACCTTGGTCGCGGGCGGATTCGCGGTCGGGAAATAACGGTTGGCGACCCACGTCCAGCCAAGCAGCACGATGGCGCTCAGCACCAGCGCGAGGATCATGTTCTTCGTGTCGTTCACTTGGTGTCGATCCTCTCGGGTACCGGGTCGTAGCCCTGGCCGCCCCACGGGTGGCAGCGAAGGATACGCTTCAGGCCCATCCAGCCGCCGCGTGCGGCCCCATAGCGTTGGATTGCGGTGATCGCATAGGCCGAGCAGCTCGGCTGATAGCGGCAGCTCGGCGGAAGCACTTGCGACGGGCCCTTCTGCCACGCCCTCGCGATCAGGATCATGAGCCGCGCGATCATGGCTTGCGCAGCCTGTCCAGCGCGCCGGCGAGCTCGTTTCGAAGCAGCCCGAAATCCCGTTCGACGCCCTTGGCGCGGCCGATCATGACGTGGTCAGCGCCCGCAAGACCTTTGGCCGGCACGATTTCCCGGGCGAGCGCCCGAAAGCGCCGCTTCATCCGGTTGCGAACGACGGCGCCGCCGATCTTCTTGGTAACGGTGAAGCCGACCCGCATCTGCGAGCTTTCGTCCTTGCGGTCGCGAACGAGCAGGACGAATCCGGGCGTGCTCATGCGCAGCCCGCCGTTGGCGGCGAGGAAATCCGACCTCTTCTTGAGGGTAGCTAGGCGCTGAGCTTCTTGCGGCCGCGGGCGCGGCGGGCGTTCAGCACCTTGCGGCCGCCGACGGTCGCCATCCGGCTGCGGAAGCCGTGACGCCGCTTGCGGACCAGATTGCTCGGCTGGAAGGTGCGCTTCATCGCTCATGCCTTTAAGTTCGAATTCAAAGAAAAAGGGCCGCCCCGAAGGCAGCCGCTGTCGTGCGCGCCGATAGGGCAGGGAGCGCATGAAGTCAATCGCCCGGGCGGCTCTCGGCGCTCTTTCGGAACGCCTCGCGACGCCTGGCGCTCGGCCGCCTCAGCGCCCAGTCGGTCCACCGCCCGGCCTTCGGCTGCCAGCGCTTGAACCGGACGTAGCGCCGCTTCGCCCACATGCTGGTTCGAAGCACCAGCGCAAGACCGATCCCCGCCACGATGATGCCGCCGGGGCCGGGGATCGCGCCGACGAGCGGCGAGACCGCGAGAAGGAGGACGCCAACGGCGAACAAGGTCCATTCGACGACCGGATGATCGATGAACCGCTTCCACTGTTCGCGCTTGCCCATGTGTATTGATGTGGTGACACACTTTCGTTCGCGCAAGCGCTTGCGGGAACGGTGGTCACCGGTCTAGCACTGCTTTCGCCGAGCTAGGGGGAAGTCTGACCAGCGTTGCGTATTTGGGGGGCGGGGCCTGATGGCTGCCACCGTCGCCACTGTCGCCTATCTCGGCCTCGAAGCCCGCGCCGTCGAAGTGCAGGTCCAGCTCACGTCCGGCGTGCCGAAGTTCACCATTGTCGGCCTTGCGGACAAGGCGGTGGCCGAAAGCCGCGAACGAGTCCGGGCCGCGCTTGCCGCGATTGGCCTCGCGCTTCCGCCCAGGGTGATCACCGTCAACCTTTCGCCCGCGGATCTTCCCAAGGAAGGCTCCCATTACGACCTGCCGATCGCCTTGTGCTTGCTCGCCGCGATCGGTGCGACCGATGCCGAAGCGCTCTCGCATTATGTCGCTGTCGGCGAGCTGTGCCTCGACGGCCGCATCGCCGCCTCGCCTGGCGTGCTTCTCGCCGCGCTTCATGCTTCGTCGCTCGACAAGGGGCTGATCTGCCCGGCGGCGCAGGGAAGCGAGGCGAGCTGGGCAGGCGAGCTCGACGTCATCGCCGCGCCGGACCTGCTCGCGCTCCTCGCTCATCTGAAGGGCACCAACCTTGTCGCGGCGCCCGCACCGGTCGAAGCCGAGCCGGCGAGCGGCGGCCCGGATCTCTCGCAGGTGAAGGGCCAGGAGGTCGCCAAGCGAGCGCTAGAGATCGCCGCCGCAGGCGGCCACAATCTGCTGATGAGCGGACCGCCGGGAGCGGGAAAGTCGCTGCTCGCGGCATGTCTTCCGGGCATTCTTCCGCCGCTCCAGCCCGGCGAGGCGCTCGAAGTGTCGATGGTCGCATCGGTTGCGGGCGAGCTCGGCGGCGGCAAGATCCGCCGCAAGCGTCCGTTCCGCGCGCCGCACCACAGCGCCTCGATGCCGGCCCTCGTCGGCGGCGGTTTGCGCGTTCGACCCGGCGAGATCAGCCTCGCGCACCTTGGCGTGTTATTTCTCGACGAACTGCCCGAGTTCCAGCGGCCCGTGCTCGACTCGCTGCGCCAGCCGCTCGAGACCGGCTCCGTCAGCGTCGCCCGCGCCAACACGCACGTCACCTTCCCGGCGCGCGTCCAGCTGATCGCTGCGATGAACCCATGCCGGTGTGGCCATCTCGGCGATCCGGCGCTGGCCTGCAGCCGCGCTCCTCGCTGCGCGGCCGACTACCAGGCGCGCGTCTCGGGCCCGCTGCTCGACCGCATCGACCTCCACGTCGAGGTGCCTGGCGTATCTGCTGCAGACCTGACGCTTCCGCCGCCGGCGGAAGGCAGCGCCGAAGTCGCGAGCCGCGTTGCCGCCGCTCGTCAGGTTCAGGCCGACCGCTACAATGGCCACGGACCGCGCACGAATGCCGAAGCCGACGGCGAACTGCTCGACAAGGTGGCCACTCCCGACGAACCCGGGCGCAAGCTGCTCGCTGACGCGGCGGCAGCGATGCGGCTGTCGGCGCGCGGTTTTCATCGCGTCTTGCGCGTCGCCCGGACCATAGCGGACCTCGCGGGCGCCGAGCAGGTCGGCCGCATCCACGTCGCCGAGGCGTTGAGCTACCGTAGGCAAGCGCCGCGCAACTGACCGGTTGCGAGCTGATAGCCAAAAGCGCATCGGCTTGGCCATGAACGAACACCCGCTGGTCCTCGGGCGCCCCCGCACCCTCCTCGAATTGTCGACCCCGGCGCTGATCCTCGATCGGGCGCGACTCCAGCGGAACGCAGAACGGATGCGCGAACGGGTCCGCACCCTGGGCGTAACGCTCAGACCGCACGTGAAGACCGCCAAGTCGATCGACGTCCTGCGTGTGCTCTCGGGGGGCGAACAGGTTCCGATCACCGTCTCGACGCTCGCCGAGGCGCGATATTTCTTCGAGCACGGCGTTCGTGACATCCTGTACGCGGTCGGCCTTGCACCGGTGAAGCTGCCGCAGATCGCCGAGCTGATCCGCGCGGGGTGCCGGCTCCCTGTCATCCTCGACAGCGTCGAAGCCGCGGATGTGCTGCAGGCATTCTGCAAATCGGAGGGGCTCGCCATCGAGGCGCTTATCGAAGTCGATACGGACGGTCACCGCGCGGGCGTTGCTCCGGACGACGACCTGCTCTTGGCGATCGCCCGTCGGCTTTCGATTAGCGCCGGCGCGAGGCTTGCCGGCGTCATGACCCACGCCGGTGCGTCTTATTCGGCGCGCACCATCGGGCAGTTCGAGGAGATTGCAGAGCGCGAGCGGGCAGGGGCGGTCGCCGCTGCCGAACGCCTGCGAAGCGCCGGCTTTCCGGTGGAGATCGTCAGCGTCGGATCGACGCCGACGATCCATTACGCGCGCTCGCTCGAGGGCGTTACCGAGGCGAGGGTGGGCGTGTACGCGTTCGGCGACCTCGTCCAGGCGCAGCTCGGGACCTGCGCGATCGACGACATCGCAATCTCGGTACTCGCGAGCGTGATCGGCCATAGCCGCGCACATGGGCGCGTCCTCATCGACGCCGGCTTCCTCGCGCTCAGCCGCGATCGCGGCACCGCCGATTTCGAGAAGGATTGGGGCTATGGCGCCGTCTGCGACACTGACGGCAAGCTCATAGCGAACGTTCGCGTCGAATCCACGAACCAGGAGCACGGGATCATAACGGCCACGGAGGGCGAGCTCGATTGGTCGAAATTCCCGATCGGCGGGCGTGTGCGGATCCTTCCAAACCACGCCTGCGCCAGTGCGGCGGCCTACGACCGATACTTTGTCACCGACGGCAATGATCAGATCGTCGACATCTGGGAGCGCGTAAACGGCTGGTGATTGCGGCGCGCCCGTCGCGTCGCTAGCTAGGCATCGCCGTGCCCCTGTGGCGGAATGGTAGACGCGCTCGACTCAAAATCGAGTTCCTTCACCGGAGTGTCCGTTCGAGTCGGACCAGGGGCACCAGCTTCGCGGCATAGCGATTTACTCAGTGACGCCGTCGCGCGGGCCAGATATTCTCGGCGCGATGGACGCGCGGACCCGCAAGCAGCAACGGGCTGAGGAAGAGCCTTCCGACGAAGCCCTGGCGCTTGCGGAAACGATCACTGCCAAGCGTGACCGGCTGCTCGCATCGCTGACGCTCATCGCCGGCATCGCGCTCATCATCCTGCTTCCGTTCGCACTGCGCGCCGGGGCCGAATTCTTCATGCCCGTGACGGCCGCACTGGTGATCGCAATCGCGCTCGTTCCCGCGCTCGAATGGTTCGAGCGCCGAGGCATCCCTTCAAAGATGGCCGCTGGCCTATGTCTCGTGATCTTCCTGATGATCGCGGTCTTCGCGATTGGCTCGATCGTCGTCCCGGCGAGCGACTGGGTCGCCCAAATCCCGAGCAAGATCCCGAAGGTGAGGGCGGCGCTGGAGCCGGTGTTCGATCTCTACAAGAACCTCGATCGTTTCGTGGGCCGCATCGCCAACCAGATCGAGCTCTCCCACGCCAGCCACGCGCGCACGGTGACGATCGAACAGCCGACTTCGGTCGTGGGGCTGCTGGCGACGTCCGCGCCGCACCTGCTCATCCAGCTGTTCTTCTCGCTGCTGGTCATCTTCTTCTTCCTCGCCGGATGGACGACGATGCGGAAGCGCACGATCGTCAGCCGGGGAAGCTTCGAAGGAGCGCTCACGACCGCGCGCGTGATCCAGCAGGTCGTGGACGCGACCTCGACCTATCTCGGCACGATCACGCTCATCAATATGGGACTCGGCGCATTGACCGCAGGCGCATTGTGGCTGCTGGGAATGCCATCGCCGATCATGTGGGGCGGCATTGTCGCGGTCGCCAATTACATCCCTTATCTCGGGCCGATCGTCTGCGCGCTCCTGCTGTTTGCGGGTGGCCTGATGACCTACCCTGACATCTGGGGCGCGCTTGCGCCGCCCGGCGCTTTCATTTGCTTCCACCTAATCGAGGCCAATTTCTTCACGCCAATGGTGGTCGGCCACCGGCTGACGATCAGCCCGCTTTCGATCCTCGTCTCGCTGTCCTTCTGGGCGTGGATCTGGGGGACCACGGGCGCGCTTCTTGCTGTCCCGCTGCTCATCATCATGAAGACCGTTTTCTCCGCGGCGGGTACGCCCGACATCGCCGGATTCCTGTTCGAACACGGCACCTTGACCCACATCGGCGAGGAAGATGAGGAGGAAGTCGAGGAGCGCCAGGAAATGCAGCCGGCGATGGTTGACACTCCAAAGGCCCTCTCCTAGTCGCCCCCCACGCCGAAAACGCGGGTGTAGCTCAGTTGGTTAGAGCGCCGGCCTGTCACGCCGGAGGTCGCGGGTTCGAGCCCCGTCACTCGCGCCACTTTTCGTAATTCGCGGAGTGGACTAGACCCAAGCGGATGGCCGCAGACGCCTCCGCTTATGCCGTGCTGGGACTTGAGC
>DATCJM010000181.1:0-18471 GCA_036562805.1 Sphingomicrobium sp. | reverse complement strand
GCGTAGGACCAAAGGCCGTAACGAACAGGTACAAGGACCCGACCGCGTTCGGTCCGGCGCCGAGACCGTAGATCCTGAATGGCCGATAGAGGGGCTGTCTCCCCGGCCGCAGCAGTGCCGAATGGAGCGTGTAACGCGCGATTCCAAGCGCGCCTGAGCTGCCGGGAAGGTGGACAACCGCAATTCGCCGCCCGCCGTCAGGCAACGTCAGATCCAGATACTGAGGTTCGTTGCTGCCTTCGTAGCGCACCTCGAGCCAAGTCGCCGTTCCCGGCTCGGTGTCGATATCGACCGCAAATGGCCAGCCTGGCGAGGCATACCCCTGGACCTGGAACCCGCCGATCTTTTGCTGGCTCGGAAAACGCGGTCCGTTTGCGTCGAGCTCCTGGGGCGTCACCCACTTGCGTCCCGTAAGATGGTCAACAGCGATTGCAGCGCCGATCGCTCCAATGATCGGTAGCCAGGGGATGAGCTGATTGTCGTTATTCGTTCCGCTCTGGCCCGACGAAGGATTGCCCTCCGTCGTCGTCCCGTTGGTGGCCTGGCTCGCGCAAGGATCCGGACAAACTGTCGTTGGCGATGGGCGGCACGGGTAGTTACAGACCGTGCCGGCAATGCAGGGCTGCTGATCTGTTGCGGCGCCGGCGGCGGGGGTATTGGCGGTGCTGCGATAGCTGACGTCATTATTACAATTCGGAGGATTTTGACCGTCGCCCGGAAGCCCTGGGGCGGAAGTCGAATACAGCAAGAGCAGCGCCATCGCTGCTCTTGCTCCGACGGACGAGCGACGATCCATATCGTCCTCTTTTCTGCCCCTCGCGCCGACTAGGCCGGGACTTGATCGCCGGTTGCCTGGGCAACGGAGGTATCGTCCTGCCCCTCGCCATCGGACTCGGCGACACTCTGGTCCTGATCCTGGCCCTGGTCCTGACCATCGCCGGAATCGGCGTCCGCGGTGCTCGCCGTCTGGTCCTGACCCTGGGACGATGTGTCACCCTGATCCTGCCCTCCGCTCGCGCCGTCGGCGGAAGCGACTGTTTGATCCTGATCCTGACTCTGGTCGCCACCCGAGCCGGTATCGGACGTCGCCACGCTTTGGTCGCCCTGGTCTTGGGAGGAGGAGGTCGACTGGTCCTGACCACCCGAAGATTGGCTGGCGGCGCTCGCAACAGCTTGATCCTGGCCCTGGCCTTGGCCCTGGGCGCTCGGCGCGGCGTCCGCTGCGGCGGTTATATCACTCCGCGGGATAAAGCTGTCATTGGACGCGACCTTGTCCTCCATCATCAGCATTTCAGCGGAGAAACTGATCTCGTTCGAGACGATCGAGACGCCGGTGCAATTGTCGGCTGTGAAGGAGATCGTCTTTTCGTTGATTGAGCCGCCGTCCTGGGTGGGAACTGTCATGCTGATGCGCGCGATCCCGCCGTCCTTTGCGAAGATGTTCGTCTTTATCTTGAACTGAACGACGCTTCCGTGGAGATGCGTGAACAGCTTCTGGCGTTCGGCATCGAGTGTTCCGATGTCTACGGTGGGGGTTTCCAGGAGGATGTAACCTAGAGCGCCCAGGTCATTCGAGGCGCTGGTGAAGCCATTCCCGTCGGTCCACACCTTCACGAAGGTCACCCCCATGCCGATCGAGGTATGAGGAATGTTCACGGCTTCGCCGCCTAGAACCAGCTTGACTTGCATCTCACTTCTCCTCGTGTGTCATCCGCCAGGGGAGTCGCGCGGCGGAAGGGTGGGCAGGATTGTGCAAAGCTCGCCGATCACCTGAATGCCGGCGCCAAGGACGCTGACCTGTTCGGTCGCGGACGCGGAACTCTGCAGGTCGGTCTGCGCGCGCATAAGGAACGGCCCGAGGTAGGACACCTGGTTTGCGAGGCTCTCCTTCGCCTCGGCGCTCCAGGTTCCCGTAAACGCCACATTCCGCACCAGAAGAAGCGCCTGCGGCAGGCAATAGGCGAAGCCTTCCTGAGCAGCCTCGGGCACTGCGTCTCCGCGCTTCATGCCCGGGACATACCAGTCATCCTCGGCGACGAAGTCGGTGTGCCACCAGGGCGTCCCTGCGAGCTTCCGCGTAATGGTCACCAGGCAATATTCGAAGTGCACGTGCAGATCGCTGTCAGTCGTCGTGACCTGCGAGACCTCCGGCGCCTGCGCGAGATCATGCACTTGCATCATTGAAAGTCGATCGACCAAGGCCGCGTTGAGCTGGATCGGATGAATGGGCTGAGATGTCGTCGGTTGGACGGGAGGCGGCGCCGTCTTCACGACATCCACCAAATTGGGCCTGAACGCCATCGAGCGCAGCGCCGCGCCATGCGCGAAGAGGCCGATTTTCGCTGGGCCTGGAGGCGGAGGCGGCGCTGGGGCTGCTGCAACGCCTTCGACCGCCATTTGCGGCATGGCCATCATGAGCGCCGGCTGAGCGGGATCGGGCTGCGGTCCAAGCCGCGCGATGCGCAGGTCGCGAACGCGCATGAGCGCGTCTGAATGCGGAACGGCGACAATGTCGGCGTTCAGCGTCCTCCGTTGCTCCGTGGTTGCGGCGGCCGAGGGCAACCGTTGAACCACGTCCGTCGAAAGAATGCGCATCTTCCACAGGTCGGGATTGATCTGGATCCGATTGGGCGGTGAATCCGACGGAGCGCTGGCAACGCTCGTCGTCGTGCTGGTCGCGATGGTCTGATCGAACACCTGCCAGACGGTTGAGTCGGCCTCGGCAAAATCGTCCGGATCGCAACCGAACGGCAGCGTGTCCGGGTTATCGCCCAGATCCTGGCGCGCATCGGCAATCATCGCGTTGATTCGTGGATAGGCAGGATCGTCGGTCGGCATGCTCGGCTGGGCGAAGCGCACCATCGTAACGTAGGCGGACTTGGCAGCGAGCGCGCCCAGCGATGCCGTCACCGGCGTGGCGTCCGAAAGCTTCAGCGAAAGCGGAAAGTCATACTGGTCACCAAGCCACTCCGAGACGCGAAGCGGATTGGTGACCCCATTTTGAACAATGTCATCCGCGAGCGGCTGTCCCGGATGGACGGCGAGCGCAAGCGACGCATTCTCGTCCGGCTTGTAGCTCGCGAGGACTGCGTCGAGGACCTTCTGGCCCAGCTCAGCCAGCTGATCGGAATTGTCCGCCATGGCTCATGCGTTTGCAGGCTGCGGGGCCGGCGTCGCGGTTGCAGCGGACGTGTCAGACGTCGTGTCCTGCTTGAGATTCGGGTCATCGATCCGGGGCGATGCAGGCTGGATCTGTCCAATCCATCCGACGATCTGCGCGCCGTGGAGCTTCAGCGTCCCGCCGTCCCCGTGACTCTCGTACGACCAGCCCTGCGACGCGTCCGACTGGTTGGTGAATGCGCCGCTGTCCTGGGAATCGCTGTGCTGCACGGAGCCGCCGATGCCGCACCAGCCGACCGAGCCGCCGTAGGATGTCGAGCTGCTGTCGGTGTGACCGCTCGAGCTGTCGACGGCGTTCTGGAACTGGTGGCCGAGATCGCCCCACGAATCCGCGGCGATCGTGACATTGCGGACGATCACGAATCCTTTGGGGATCATCGGGAGCAGTTTCGGCACATCGCCGAGCTGCCCCTGGATCGTGCCGTCGCTGATCTCGTTCTTCTTCTGGCCGACGAGATACCAGCCGTCCATGTGGAACAGGTCGCCCAGCAGCCACGGCCGTTCGATGCTGGTGATGAACCATTCGAAGCTGACAGTTGCGTGGGAGCTGCTGTCCTGGTGGAACGACCAGCTCGATTGATCGTCATTGGCGCCCTGGTTGTGATCGGTGCTGGTGTGACCCGCATTCGCCGAAGCGCCAAACCCGAACATGCTGAAGCCGGCGCTGCCCGACGTCGACGAGCTCGTGTCGTTGTAGAAATTGTGCGCGAAGCTGTGCTGACCGCCACCGCCGCTCGACGCAAAGTGCGTCGAGTTGGCATTGATCTCCATCACGCCGAAATCATTGTTCGTGGGATCCCACCACGAGACCGGATCGATGTACGACCACGGCACTTTGGTCGCGATCGAGCCGGCCAGGCCGATGCTATAGTCGTCGAACATCTTGCGCGCCTTGGCGATCAGGGCCGCGGCAGCGCTTCCGCCCTCGGATTGAAGCGTGGCGATGGCGTCTTCCACCGTCTGGCCACCCATGTCCTTGAGATCGGAATAGGCCTGGTCGACGTCGTTCTGATATTGGGAACTGGTAACCGGCCAGGCTTGTCCGGCAACCGGGTCGGCCATCGCCTGCGTATAGGCCAGCGCGTACCTGCTGCGCGCGTCCGCAAGGGCCTTCTGGTTATGCCGGTACGAAGTATAGAGCGGCGTGTAACCGGTGAAATTGCCGTCGGCGTCCATCAGGTAAAGAGTCTTTTGCGCATCGGCGATGCGCTTCTTGACGTCGGCCGCCGGCTCGGGAACCGGCATCGCCTGCATTCCCGTCAACGCGGTGTAATATTCGATGCTGACAGTGCGTTGCGGCCACGCCTTGGCGACACCCTTGTCGGTGACCATGAGCATGTTGTCGACGCGTTGCGCGGTGTTGAACGCGCTGCTGATCGCAAGCTGCAGCTTGGGATCCGGTCCTGGCGCGGCAGCTTGTGCAGCTGGCGTGGTTGGGGTGCCGGGTGCGGGCGCAGGCGGCGGCGGAGGCGGCGCGAAGGCGCCAGTGTTGCTGACCGCGCCGTACGCGCTTCCCCCGGCCGGCGTCCATGGATTGGCATACATCTTAGGATCGACCGGCTGCCCGATCGGAAGGTGCATATATACCGCCGAGCCCGACGGTGTGCCGTCCGGGTTGACGAGCTGGGCCGTCACGGTCGCCTCGATCTGGTTGAGCGCGTCCAGGAGCGCCTGCGTGATTCCGCCGGTGACTTGGAGATCTTGAAGATCGTCGGGCATGCCAGCTCTCCGAATTATGAGGTCTGCACCAAGCAAGGCGTGCGTCGGCGACGACGCAGCTGCATCGCTGCAGCTGTTGGTTCGCCTCACCGCCTTGGGATTCCTGTCTATTGGAGCCGATTGCAGTCGCGCATCATCCATCCGGATGATCGAAGTCAGCTGTTAGTCGCGACCAGGTTCGACAGAGGTGTCCAGATAGCCGCGACGAGGGTCAGCAATTCCGCCTGTCGGGTCGTTCCCGTCTTGGCGAAGATCGAGCTGAGCTGCGTTCGGAGCGTCGCGACCGAGACGCCCGTTGCAGATGCGACCTCGGACACTGTCGTGCCACGCGCGAGATGGCGCACCAGTCTTGTCTCAGCCGGTGATAAGTCGAAAAGCCCGTTCAGCAGGTCGGCACTCGGGGCGGGCACGGTGACCGGCGCGGTGGCGACCAGAAGCACCTCTGCTTCACCAAAGAAATTGCTCGCTACGCCGTGCAGCGGGAGCAGGTGGAGAACGAGCGGCCCATGGCGGTTTCCCGCGCGCACTGGGATCGAATGAACGGCCGAGCCGGTGCCGCCGCATAGCTCGTCCAGACCCGCATGGAACAACCGTGCCGATCGCACGTCGCGCAACATCACTTCACCAGTGTGAAGGGCGACGACCGCAGGGCTCAAGTTTGCGAACAAATCGTTCGCGGCGCAGAGCCGCCCGCCTCCAGTGAGCACCGCGGCGGGCAGTCCCAGCTGCTCGATCGTGTCGACGGCCCTCGCGGCTCGCTCGAGCGAGAGGCGCTCGGATACCATTCCGGCCCGCGCTATGTGCGGCCTCAGTTCGTTCAGCGCGTCAATTTCATTGGGCCGGTACCTTCCATCGCCTTTATTCCTCTCGGTCATGACGAAGAGAACTTCGCCGCGAGGCATGGTGATGGTCGTGCACAGCTGACAACGCCGTCCCTGGGAGCGGAAGAACGACCACATCGGGTCAACGTCACTCTCTTCGCGCGAGACGAATTCGTCGACGAGGACGAATGCTGCCGGCTGAAGCTTCAGCATTCGCTGAATCCTCACGCTCGTCGTGAAGTCGTTCGCGCGCAGGACCTGATCGAAAAGGGCGGATAGCGAATGGGATGCGATCCCCCGCGGCGGCGAATCCTTGCCGAACATCAGCATTTCGGCGCTGGCCGAGTTGGAGAGGGCCCCGAGTGAATCGAGGACGTCTGACCATCGCTCGGGGACGAACGCCGCCTCGTAAATTTGATCGATTGCAAGACGGCCCCGTACGTTGCAGTCGATAATCGCGTTGCGCGCTACGGTGCCCCCCGACCGGTACATGTCAGTCCGACGGTCCGAAATGATGAGCCCAGAATTCAGGGTCCCTTGCCAAGAGGACATTGCCGTAGATCGCGCCCGAAACGAAATCGCACAGAGAGGACATGCGTCGCCCTTTCCGGGGAGTACCCTTCCGCGAGTAATTATTGCATTAAACCACGCATTCGGCCCCGACCATTTAATGGATTTTAAATGGCCAAAGTGCAGCTACTAGATCCGGCACTTGACGCAGGCGAAGCTATTGCTGAAGTTTTTCTGAGTCGCCCAACTTTGACTTACATCAATTACGTGGACCCTACAAACCATATCTTAGCCGACCCCAAGCGCTGCCCACGTGTTCTTGCCCACGACGCCATCCGCGGTGAGCTGGTTCTTCGTTTGAAACGCCATCACGGCGATTTTCGTCGCGGGACCGAAATCCCCGTCGGAGGTAATGCCAAGCGCGGTCTGCAGGGTTTGCACGTACTCGCCCTCGTCGCCCATGCTGAGCACCGGCAGCGGGTTTGCGGATCTTGAGCCGCCGGCGATGTGAAACTGATAAGCCGCCGCAAGCTTCTCGTCGTACCGGTTTTGTCGATACGAGGGGCCGTTGTAGCCGCGCGCAAATCCGGCCCAGTCGAGCCGCGCTAGCTCGTCATCGAGATGTGCGCTTCGAACGAAGCTGACGAACGCGTCGAGTTGCTCCGGTTCGCCCGCGACCATCGCGTCGACGAATTGCTCAACGTCCGAGAAGCCGCACGCTGGATAATTGTCGCCCATGATCTGGAACGCGCCCCAACTCGCCGACCTCAGCGCCGCATCCCGATCCAGGTCGATGGCGCGCTCGAGCCGGTCATATTCCGCAGCGCCACCCTTGTAGCCGCCCCAGGTCCGTGCCGAGATGTCCGGATTCGATTCATCGAACTTCCCGCCGGTCAAGCGACTGAAATAGTGTCGTTCAAAGAGAATCTTCGGGCGTCCGTCAGGGAGGAATCCGCCATGACTTTCGACGTCGAGCACGGCCTGCACCGCGGCAACCGGGCAACCGACTGCGCGGGAGGCATTCTCCACGGCTCCATCAGTCATCCGAGTGGCCGGCCCCGAAAATTCCAGCGGCATCGCGAAGCTCCTTTCCCAAATGGCAAAGCAGCGGCCAAGCGGAAAAATGCTCTGCCCCAGGCCAATGAACCGGATCGACGGCCGCTCTGCGCATCAATTTTCCCATCCGCGCGCCAAGGCTGCATCGACCAAATGGATGACCCGGCACTATCGCGGCTTTCGGGTGCGGAGGGTGGCGTCGTGTCCTAAAGCACTGTTTCGAGCGCTTTGGCGAAATCGTCGCAAAGCGCGCGCGTGCCGTCGCGGTCGTAATGGAACTCGTCGATGAACCCGATATCGTTGCAGAGACCGGGGCCCGCCAGCGGCACATCGAGCTGTTTGGACACAGACACGCGGCGGTCGAAATAATGTTTGGCGAATGCCCGGTGCGTCGCGAACTGGCGTTCCTGCGCCGGGTTGAACCCTTTTCCTAGCTCGCATTCGTGATCGGTTTGGCTCGGGTTCGTCTTCTCGAAAAAGGTGGTGTCGTCGGCCAGCACGAGCGGAATTCCATTGGCGCGGCAAAGCTGTGCAATTGCGCGGATCCACAGCGACGTGAACGCAAGCAGTGGCTGGATCTGGCTTTCGGCCGATGGATAACCGCCGCGTTCCTCCAGCACCATCCGGATCTGACGAATGTTCGGCGAGCCGAAGATGGGATCGGCAATCGACGTGTAGCAAAAGTTGGTGAAGTCGCCGCCGCTGACATGCAGGACCGCCGATGGCGGGCTCGCAGCTCGTGCGACGATCGCGACGAGAATGGAAAAGAGATTGCGGCTATTGCCCTCAGGCAGCCCGACGTTCGCGAATGGAAAGCCGAAGCGTTCCGCAAGAAGCGAGGGCATGGTGTTCTCGTTACCGGCGAGCCCGAAGCCGTAAACGCTGCTAGGGCCGAAAACGAGGCCATAACGCTCGCTGCCGATGCAATCGAGGAACGACGTGGTTTTGCCGTTGAACGTGCTGTGCCGGAAACCGTATGCGTCGGTCGAAAACGATTCGCACGTCGTGTTCGGACCATAAGTGACGACGTCGCCACGATGAACCCAGCGACGGTTGCGGATGAACTCCCGAAGCTCCGGCCGGAGGCGGGCGATTGCCTGGTAATTCGCCATGGATCAGCTTTCGCGATAACGCTACGCCGACCGGTCGTCGACCGGATGCGCTGCCGCCGATCGTTATTCCGCAGTCGTCGGATCGATGATCGATCTCACCTGCGAGATTTTGTTGGCGGGAAAACCGCCGCGCTCGGCATGCTCGCGAATGATCTCCTCATTGGGAGCGCGATAGATGCAGTAGATCTTGTCGTCGGTGACATAGCTGTGGACCCACTGGATTTCCGGGCCCAGCTCGCGCAGCACCGAGCAGGAAGTCTGCGACGCGCCCTTGAGCTCGCCCGAGCCGAGATTACCCACGCCCGGCATGTCGCGTTCGATCACATATTCCGGCATTTTCCCTCTCCCCATGCGCGCTTGCGCGAAATTCGCTATCTGAAGCTCAGCGGCCCAATCGCTGCTTTAGCTCGGCAACCTCCCAATAATCATTGCGGCTGAAGGGCAGCAGCGCAGTCAGCGCGCTTCGAGTGCTGCGGCCAAGCGCTCGCTTCAGACCGTCGAGCTCGGCGACTGCGGCGCGGATTTCGTCAGCATCCAGCGTCGCCTCCCCCTGCTCCTGCTCAAGCATCGCTTCTTCCGCTTCGGCAATCAGCCATGCCTGCAACTCCCAGTATCGGCGGATGCGGGTCGTCGCTTCGGGTCCAAGACGCTCGGCGAGCGCGGCAACCTTGGCTGCGGCCGGCCCATCCGGCCACTGGCCCGACCTAAGCGAATCGATCTGTCGCTGATGCTCCGATCGGTCAGCGGCGAGCCAGCGATCCGCCTCGGCTTGACCGAAATGGAAGATGGCCATGATTGCGATCGGCGCAAAGACGGCCGCGCCGAGCATCGCAAGCAGGGGCCGGTCGGGAAACTGATTGAAGGCGGTATGGACGGCGACCGCGACGAGATAGCCCGGGAGGAACCACCATAAGCGGAAGTCGAACTCGCCGGCGGACTCGCGCGTCTCACGCTCGGCAAGTTCGTGGGCAATGGCGGCGAGCAATGCGAGCGTCGTCCCATGCATGACCGCAGTACCCAGGCCCCTCACCAGCCACGTGCCCGGACCATAGAACGGAAAGACCGTTAGATAGATGATGTTCTCGACGACGGAGAAGCCGGCGCCGATTGCAAATCCGGAGATGACTGCATCGACTTTGTAGCCGATGCGATTGAGGCGGAAGAGGAGGATGATGGCGACCGCCTTGAGCGCCTCTTCGATCCACGGCGCGACGAAGCGGCTGTAGGTCGAAAAGCCGATCGGCAGCGTGTCGAGGAAACGTCCGCTAATCGGATAGGCAATGACGGCCGCCACGCCGCCAAAGGCGAGCAGGGCGAGGATTTCGCCGATCGTCATCAGTTTGAAAGCGTCGAGCCAGACGAACAGTCCGAGCATCACAAGCACCGGCACGAGCGCCAGGCCCCAGTGAGCACTCTCGGCGAGAACTTCCGCCATCACATGATCTTAAGCGATGCGAGCAATTCCGTCTTGCGTGAATGGCCATCCTGCCAACCGTGGGCCGCGCCGACGGAGAAGACCATCGGAAGTCTCAGCGCCACCGTGAACGCGAGATCGAACTGTGCGCCGACGTCGTAATAATGGTGACCGCTCCCGTCAGGCGCCTGGGTTGCCATGCCGCCGCCGAAGAGCGCGGGGCGAATGTAGCTCAGGTAGAATGCCGGCGTGCCGAGCTCGGCGAAGCGCAGCGGCGGAAGGTTCACTTCGCCGGTTAGCCGGGCGAATTTTCGTGCGGTGATTTCGTCGATGTCGAAACCGGGGAAGCTCTCCATTTCCCGGTATCGCTTCTCGGGCCGGTTATCGACGTAATTGTTTCGGAACGCGCCGAAATAATAGGCCGCGAGCGCATCAGGCCGGGGCCCGCCGACCATGCCGGCCCAGCCGTAGAGCCACGCAGAGCTGTTGGGAAAAGGAAGGGCGGTCCCCGCGCTCAGCCCGGCGTAGAGCCGCGGATAAAAATGCCGCTGCCCCTGGTCGCTGCCCACGACGATGCGGCCTTCTATGCCCTTCTCGTGATCGACGCCTCCGAGCGCTTTCGTCGTGTTTGTATATTTGAGTCCAATCTCCGCCGACCGAAGATCCTTGGGACCTGCGACGTTCTGGGCGCCCGGCAGTTGCGCGAGCCCGAAATAAGCCGCCGCGGACCCGAACAGGTCGAGCTGCCGCGGCGGATCGTAGATCAAGGGCTTGGTATATTCGACAATCCCCGCGTCGCCCTTGCGGCTGCGCAACACCGGGCCGAACAGATCATAGAAATCCGAATGGTTGTGCCAATAAGTCAGCTTCCAGTTCGGCGTCTGGTACGCGAGATCCGCATGGAGGCGTTCGCCGCCGTCGACGGCGTAAGGTGAAACCGCGACCGTCGCGCTGAACTGGCGGAACTGTAGCGGATCGGCGATGTGGAAGTAGTATCCGAACGCCGCCTTCTGATCATAACCGGAGACTATCGGATAATGCGCGTCGAAGCGCATGCGCTTGAATGGATCGTAGGTGCCGCCCCGCACCGTGATCATCTGATCGATCGGCACCTGTGCGGGTGACCCGACGCCCCATTGCTTGAGCTCGGGGTGCGCATTGACGACTTCCGTCCCGAGGAACCGGATGGCGCCGAGGTCGTCGCGCACCTGCGGCTGGACGATCGATGGATTGAAGCCTTCGCCGGTGTAATCGTAGACGAGCAACGTACCGTCGGGGCGAAGCTGCGGGCGGAAGAAGCCGGTGGCTGCATTGGTAAGGACGTCCCATTTCCCGCTGGCGATATCGAGCCGGTAGATGTTGGAGACGCCAGTGTAATAGCTGTTGCCAAGCAGCGACGTCCCGTCGGGGGTGAAGGTGAACATTTCCGGGACGGACTGCGGCAGGTTGAGCGTCGCCACCGGCTCATCCGCATCGCCCTGCTCGAGGTCGGCGATCTTCCACACCTTGACCGACTGTTTGCCGTCGACGCCGCCATAGGATGCCGAAAGCAGTGTTCCGTCCGGCGAGACGTCGGGGTCGAAGACGATTTCGCCATAGCGAAACGTCTTCACCTGATTGAAGCTCGTGTACGGCGGCGGCATTCGGACGATCGTCACGAAACCGTTCTGGTGGCGGATTCCCCACAGGCTCTTGTCGGCCGGATCGAAGGCGAGATCGCCGATCCGCGCGTCGGTCAGCAGACGACGCTTCTGCCCGGTGTCGACGTTGATCGCGTTGATGTCGCGAAAGGCGTAATTCTCGTCGGTATAGAAAGCGGTGCGGCTCGACGCATCGAATGCGACGCTGGTCACCTTGTAGAGCATCATCCCGTTGAGATCGGTGAGGTGCGTGATCCTGCCTGTGGCAAGGTCCATGCGACCGAGGAACCCGATTTTTCCGGGCCAGCGGAAAGCGGCAATCAGGCCGTTCGTTTTCTCGTCGACGAAGCCGCGCGACATGGATCCAAGCGCGACCGGAGAAAGATGCTTCGGCTCCGTCAGCGGATATTTGGCGAGCGCAGCGAGATTATCCGCCTGAAACTTGTGCTCGAACGCGATCCAGTCATTCCACACCGTATCGAGCGGCTTGCCGAAAACATGCTCGAACTGGCTTGAATAATAAGCCTTGGAATCTTCCGACCGCCGAAGCCATTCGACCATCTTCTCGGGCCCGTAGGTGAGCGCGAGGTAGGACATGAAGCGCGTCCCGTAGAGATAGGAATTGGCGCCGACCTGGAAATCGATCTGCGTGCCTTCGCTTTCCAGCCCCAGTGGCGAGAAGATGCGGCTGTGATCGTGGATCTTCGCCCGCCAGACCATCTCGTCATAGCCGCCCTGCGCGCGGCCGAGACCGCCGGCCATCCACGTTTCCATGAACACGGCGCTGCCCTCCATGTACCAGCGCGGCGTGAGGTTTCGCGGGCTCGTCAGGTAATTGTAGAAAATGGATTCAGGGTGATCCTGGATCGGCGCCGGCTTGCCGCCGAGGAAATGCCGCCAGCCGGCATCATGGCGGTTCCACACGTCGATCGTGCCGACGTGGGTCAGCTCATGATTCATCAAGGTGAAGAAGCGCTCGCCGGGCGAGAAGGTCTCCATCGACAGCGACAGCGGCGCCACGTCGAGAAGGATCATGTTGCTCGGGCTGCCGAGCGCGGCCGCGTTGCCGTAGTCGGAAAAGTCCTTGAGCAGGATCGTCGTCGGCTCCCACGGCTTCCAGTTGAGATTCTTTTCGTGAAAGCGAAGCGAGTTCTCGTAGGCGCGCGCGATATAAGGCGTCAGGTAAGTCTGGATCGGGTCGATGTAGAGAAGCGTGAGGTTCTTCGTTTCCAGCGTCGACAGGTGGAATCCGGAAGCATCGACGGGGACGTGGGCGGGACCTTGCTGTTCAGGCGTCGGCGCGTTGGGCGCGATCGGTGACGGGGTCACCGGCGCGACCGGCGGCGTTTCGGTCGGCTGAGGCGGGACGGCGTCGGGCTTTTCAACGACCACCGTCGAGTTCGCGGGAGGGGGCGGCGGTGACTGCTTCGCCGGCGTTTGCGCGATAGCCCCGGTGGCTGACGCGGAAAGAACGAGCGCCGCCGCCCCGCAGGCGAAGCGACGCCCGTTGAAACTCCCCCCCATACGCTGCCCCCCCGAGCTTGGGATATCAGTCGCTGTGCGACTGAGAAGCCGCTTGCGAGACTCCGGCCTGGTTCAGCGCTGCCGAGAAGCTCGGGTTCGCCGCGAGCGCGGCCAAATTCGGCTGCGCCGCCATTGCCGCCCAAGCCTTCTGGTTCGACGAAAGGGCCGCGAGCGCTGCCGGACGAGCAGCCAGCGCCGCAAAAGCGCTCGGGTTCGCCATCATCGCAGAGAAGGCTTGCGGATTGGCCATGACGGCCTGTGATGCCGCTGCATTGAATGCGTTGGCCGCCGACGCGGAAGCGACCATCGAATGCGCATCGAACGCCTGCAGCGCATGAGCGGCAGCACTCAGCTGGGACGCGTTGCTCGCCATGTTGGCGAAGCTCGACGCGTTCCCGCCGATCGCGGCCATGAGTTGCGGGCTCATCGCGCGGGCGTTGCTCGCCATGCTGGCGAACGCGAGTGCGTTCTGGCCCATTGCCGAAAAGACGTGCGGATCGGCCTGGAGCGCCGCCATCGCCTTGCTGTCGCCCGCCAATTGCTGGAACGCGGCGGCATTATGCGCCAGCCGCGCATCCGCGGCGGCGTTGGCCGCGGCATTGCGGAACGCGTTGGCGTTGCTCGCGAAGCTGCTGAACGACGACGCATTCGCCATCACCGCCGCGAGCGCAGAGGGATGAGCGGCAAGTGCCGCAAAAGCATTCGAATGAGCAGCGATCGCGGACAGGGCATGTGGTTGCCCGGCAAGCATCGCGAACGCCGAGGGATTCGCGGCGAGCGCCGACATTGCCGAGCTCGACAGTCCGGCCGACTGCAGCTGACGAGCCGCCGCCGCCGCACTGTTAACCGCCGCGGCAAGAGCTGCGGGCTGGCCGGAGAGCGCCTTGAACGCGGCGGCATTCGCCGCGAGCGCGCTGAACACTTGCGGATCGGCATTAAGCGCCTGCATCGCTGCCGGATTGGCGGCGAGCTGGTGGAAGGCCGAAGCGCTGCTCGCCATCCGCGCGTCAGCGGCGGCATTCGCCGCCGCACTGCGGAATGCACTGGCGCTCGACGCGAAGCTGGCGAACGCCGAGGCATTGCGCGCGATTCCTGCGAATGCCTCGGGCTGCGAAGCAAGCGCCTGCATCGCGGCGATATGCCCTGCGACCGCGCTCAGCAGAGCCGCGCTCGACTGGCGAGAGCTGGCCGACAACGCCGCCGAGCTCTGAGCCGCCTGAGCGACGCCCTGGAAGCTCTTCGGATTCGCGGCCAGGGCGCTGAACGCCTGCGGATCGGCCATGAGCGCAGCCATCACCTGCGGCTGCGCCGCCAGTGCCTTGAACCCGGGACTCGCGGCGAGCGCGCGCAAGTTTGGATCGTGCACGATCAGCTCGAATGCGTCCGTCTGCATCAGCTCCGGCACTGCAGTGTCGCCGAGCTGCACGTCGGCATCGGTGACCTGCGCGTTCACATAGCGCTGGGCCGGAGCGACGGTCCCTTCACTCGGGCCTAGCGGCGGATAAATGCGCCCGAGCCCGTACGCTGCGATACCGAAGGCGAGCACGCCTGCGGCCGTCAGAACTAGCTTGCGATTGTTCTTCGTCGAAACCAGAGTTTCCATGATTGCCCCCTTGACTGAGTCAAGGCGCCCACCCTGCGCGGGCGTAAAGGAAAAGTCAATGAAAGTCGGCATTCGAACATAGCGGCTAAGTTACTGTCTAGATTGGGAAAAATCTGCGTCACGATCGAAGCAATATGCGATTCCTCCAAGCTTCTTAACCATTTACCGAAGGGTTATAGAAAGGATGATCGGCTTATCGGCAGCCAGTTGTGTCGAAGGAGCCGGTGATGAACTTCCGCATCCTCCTGATTGCCGCCGCGACGTCGATCAGCGGCAGCGCTTTTGCAGCAGAGGCTCCTAAGGTCCCCGTGGAGCAGGCGTCGCAACCGCAGCGCAGCAATCCGCCGATCGTCCTTGCCTCGACCGACATCGTTCCGACGCCGACACCAGGCGCTCAGCAATCGGCGACACCAGTGAAGCACCGGGTCGCCCGCGTGACGACCTGCCGTTGCGGCGATCAGCCCGCGACTGACCCCGAAGGCCAGCCCGAGCAATAGACTCTACTTGCCCGCCTGCGCCATGTGCTGGATGGGGCGGATGACCGGAATTTCACCGTCACCGACGGCGGCAAACGCCGACCAGTAAAATGGATGCGACGTATTCGCGTCGTCCATCAATTGGCGCTGCGACATTCGGAGCGCGGTGACGGTCGCTGTGCCTGGCGGCGCGGAGAAGAGGCCTGAAATCAGCCGCTGTGTCGCGTTATAGTCGTCGGGCACCGGCCAGTGGCTTGCGATCACGAGCCGCGCTCCCGCGCCGACAAAGGCGCGCACCAGGCCATCGAGCGCAACATCGCCGCCGGTCGCGAGGCCGGCCTGTTGAGTCGCCGCCGTGCTCGCCTGCGCCGCGGTGTCGCACGCGGACAGGATCACGAGATCCGCGTCGAGATGAAGATCGAACACCTCCTTGAACGTAAGGAGGCCGTCGGAGCCTGCGCCGCCGAAGCTCGTGAGGAGCGCCGGTTGTGCGGGGCATTTGGCGGCGCGCGAGGTCACCACGCCGTGCGTCGCGAAATGGACGATGCGATATTGGTCGAGGTCGCCGCGCGCCTCGAGCCCCGTGTCGGTGAACTGGTCGCCGGTGACAACCTGAACGCCGCCCGGATCATAAGGCTCGAGGATCGCGCTGGCGGTCTCCAGTTCCTTGGCGGAGATCGGGTGCGACCATGACGACATCGGCAGGGTGCAATCACGGTCGGCAGCGGCGGGAATCTGGCCGGCGACTGCCGCGGACGGTGGTGTGTTCTGGCCAAGGCCCAGATATTCCTTCCTGCCCGAAGATGGCGGCGCAGTCCGAAGCTGGGCGAACGAGCGCGGGCTCACGGCGGTGCTGATGTCTCGGTCGCGGCCGAGCCATTGAATGCCGCGGAAGTCGAATGCCGCGTCGTCGCTCGCCTTCGCGCGCTGCTCATAAGCGTCGACGGACGCCTGATCCATCACCAGCAGGTTCGGCGGCAGTCGGAGCATCGCGCCGTCGGGCTCGAAGATCAGGTGCTTCGCCGCGGCGACATCGGCGGCAAAGGGGCCAAACAACTCGCCGTACATCTGGTGCGCAAGCGCGACGTCAAACGGGTAGGTCGTGCGCTGCCCGTTCTCGACGGTCGAGATCGTCTGGCGGAGCGCCTGAACCTGGTCGGACAATTGCGACGCGCTGACGTTGAGCTTCGCAGCGTGCGCCGCCGTCGGCGTCACAGCCATGGCGAAGATCTGATCGCCGACGATGGTCATGCGATAATAAGCTTCGCCGGCGCGCAGGGTTTTTTGGAGGTCGGCGAGCGAGATTACCTCGCTGGCGACTGCCCGATAGCGCGGGAAGCTCGCGAGCGCAGCCTGGGTTGCCAGCTGCTCTTTCTGAGATTGGTCGAGCGCCGTGCGGAGGACTCGCGCACGCGTCATCTCGTCGGGAGACGGCTTGGCGATATCAGATAGCCGTGCGAGCTGGATGCGGGCGCTCTCCGCCTGGCGGGTCAGCGTCACCGACTGCCGAAACAAGCGCGACGCCTGGTCCGTGCCGCCATCGAGTTCGCGTGCCAGCACGGCTTGCGTCTGGGCGAGGCCCGGACGCACCATCAGCTGCGTGGCAGCGAAAATCTCGGCCGCCGCTGCCGGGTCGTCGCCCTTCTTCAGCAGCAGATCGACATACGGACGAAGCACGTTCGCGAAGGAGGGCGGCAGGTTGGTGGTATCGCCCTGCGAATGCACGATGTCGTGGAACATGCTTTCGGCGGTTGCCAGCTGTCCGCTCCGCGCGAGGAAGCCGGCGAGGCGCGCCTTTGCATTGAGCAGCGCAGCGGAGCCGGGGTAGTTGGTCTCGAGAAGAGCGACACCCTGGCGATAGAGCTGATCGGCGCCCGCGCTGTTCTTCTGGTCCTCCGCGATCGCCGCGAGATCGCCGAGGATCTGCGCGCGAAGCCAGATGATCGATGCGACCTTGCCGTCGCGGACCGATTGGAGCGCGGTATCGGCGGCACGAAGCGCTGCGCCGGCGCCGGCAAGATCGCCGGTCAGGCGAAGCGATGTGCCGCGAAGCTGTAGTGCTTGTCCGTCGAGGATCTGCGCCTTTTCGGCCGGCAGAAGCTCCTGCGTCTGCTCGCCGAGCTGCTGGCCGATCTTCGAGTTCGCGTTGAGGCTCTGCGCAGTGACGGCGTCGATCGCGAGCGAACCGGCGCCAGCCGAAGTTCCATCGTCGACGGCCGCCTTCGGCAGCGGTTTGTCGAGTTCCGCCAGGGCATCCTTCGGCTTCCCCTGGTTGAGAAGGTGCATCGCGCGGTAATTGCGCAGCCGGCGGGCAACGACCGGATCCGATCCGACCTGCTCGGCGGCCCGGGCAAAGAGCGAGTCCGCCTCTGCATAGCGGCCGAGATTCGACTTTTGCAGCGCCTCGTTGGCGAGCGCCTCCGCGCGGCTCAGCGGTGAGTTGCGGTCGTTGCTGACCGCGGCGAAAAATTCGGCCGCCTCGGCATAGCTGCCAGCGTTATTCCGCCGATAGGCTTCCGACAGGGCCTGTGCCGGGTCGAGCGTACCTGCCTGGACACGAGCGAACGCGGCCGGGTCGCCGACACCCGTCGTCGCAATCGAGATTTCGCCCTTGATCGGCTGATCGGCAATGAGGCTTCTGAGGCCCAGCTGCAGGGCGCTGTCGTAGCCGGCCAGTCCCTCGGATGCATACAGCAGCTTTCCGCGACGGACTTCATATGCGCGGTAGGCGACGGGCACATCTTTCAACTTGCAGTCGACGACCTCCACGGCTCCAAGCTGCGCGATCGTCCCTGAGTGCGGCGCCGAGCATGTCGCCTGATCCGCGCGATCGGCGGCCAGGCGCGCCGACGCGCCACCGGCATCGCGGAGCTTGTACAATTTGCCGACGGGGAGCGCGGCGTCGCGGCAAGTCACCGAATAGCCGGCGTCGAACATTCCGCCGAGCACCTTGTCCGTCGCGGTGCTTTGCGCGGAGCAGAAAATCGTCCCTGAATCCCCGATCCGGAACGTGTCCCGGACGCTGAGCGGGGTCGCCGCTTGCGCCGACGATGCGGCGGCGAGCGATGAGACCGCAGTCGCGATCGCCAGGATTGTCTTCATCATAAGACCCTCCGATCAATTCCGTTCGAGGGGCGTCGGCGAGCCCGGGTCGAACCCGAGATCGATATCGCTCCCGCTGGTCACTGGCTCTTCGATCGTCTGATCGAGATTGATCGCGCCGGTGTTGATCAGCCGAAGCTCGACATTGACGCTTTCGTCGTCGCCTTTGTCCTTCTTCTTGTCGTCCTCTGACTGGTCGTCGGTGGACGTGCTGCTGTCGGCGAGCCCCAACGGGCCGAGCACCTGGTCGGACGCCAGCGTCGGCGCAGGAGGCGGAGGCGGAGGCGGAGGCGGTGGCGGTGGCGGTGGCGGTG
>DATCJM010000169.1:0-2321 GCA_036562805.1 Sphingomicrobium sp. | reverse complement strand
CGATGGCGGTCCCGGCGAGCGCGACGGCGGCGGCACCGACGAATGCGAAAGCAGGAAGCTTCGTCACGAGAACATCCTCCGTTGGTTGGCTATTTTGACCGCGCGAACACTATGCCGCGATCCTGAACCGCAGATTGCCATGCAGCCGGATTGATCTTCGTCATGTCACTCCCGCTCGTTGCTCAAGCCACTGAATAGCGCGTCGCCGGTTCGGCGTCCGGCCGCTCGCCCGCCGTCGGCTCGTCCAGCAGCAGATAGGCCGGATCGAAGTCGCCAACCTCGGCGAGGCGCGACCAATCGTCGATCTGCGCAATGTGGCTATGCGTTGCGATAAGCCCGTCGCGGCGAAGCGACTGGTAGGTCCTGTTCACATGAACGGCAGTGAGGCCGAGCGCATCCGCAAGCTGCTCCTGCGTCGCATCGAGCGCGAAACAGGTGCGGCTTGCGAGGCCTGCCACCTCCATCCGCGTGCCCATCTCGCAGAGCAGGTGCGCAAGCCGCGCCCGCGCGCTCTGCCGCCCCAGATTGCCGTTCCATTTCGACAAGATCGAGCCGTCGACGACGGCATCACGCCAGAAGGCGATCGCGATTTCAGGATAGGTTGTCGCGATCGCCCGCAGCGCGCTGTGCGGGACCTCGAGGATCGTCGCTGCGGACACGGAGGCAATCCCCCAGGCGGCGGTCGGCGCGACGACCGAGTGAAGGTCGCACATGTCGCCCGGAACGTGGAACGCGACGATCTGGCGCCTGCCGTCGCGCATCTGGTCGAAACGGGCTGTCAGCCCCTTCGCAACGAGCGTCGCATGGCTGACCGTATCGCCAGGCGATACGACGTCCGCGCGTGCCCTCACCTGGACCGCGCGGTAAGGGAGATTGAGGATCGCCTGTTGTTGCTCAATGCGAAGTGGCGAACGAAGCACCAATCGCGCGAGAAACTTCTCCAAAGCGGGATGGGCGCCGCTAGCAGAATAGTTTGCATCCATGGTCGAGGCTCCGTTTGCAGGCGGGAGCACGTTCGACTCTCAGCCGCCGGTGCCTGGGGGCAATCTGCCGGCGATGATGTGTTTATAACTTAGGTCGGAAGCACGCGCTACCGCTGTCCAAACATTTGACAACGATGGGGAATATGGCGCGACGGCAGAGCCGCGAATGCAGCCCTGCCGTCGCCACGCTTTAGCGTTTTTGTTGGCGTTCTTAGATGACGCCGAGCAGCCACAGGATCAGAATCAGGATCAGAATACCGCCAAGACCGATATACATGACACGCTCCTCTGTTGGTTTTGCTGCTGTAACGGTGAGCGGCACCTCGTCGTTCCAGTCGTTACGGCTCCGGTAGAAACGTGTTTAGGTATGATTTTACCCGTTCGGAAAGCACCGGATTTGCTTGACTTTTCACGCCTCGCCCGCAATTAGCCACGCCAACGGCGGCGCAGGCGACATGCTCAGGCGCCGCTTTTTCTCGTTGGAAAGAGGACGCCCATGAAGGCGCTGATGAAAACGACCAAGTCGGCAAAGCCGGCCGAGGTCGACAAGAAGTGGCATCTGATCGATGCCGACGGCCTGGTCGTTGGCCGGCTCGCGACGATCGTCGCCAATATCCTGCGCGGCAAGCACAAGCCGAGCTTCACGCCGCATGTCGATTGCGGCGATCACGTCGTGATCATCAATGCCGACAAGGTCCGCTTCACCGGCCGCAAGCTGGAGCAGAAGACCTATTACAAGCACACCGGCTATGCCGGCGGCATCAAGGCCGTGACCGCGGGCAAGGTGCTCGAGGGTCGCTTCCCCGAGCGCGTGCTCGAGAAAGCGGTCGAGCGCATGATCCCGCGCGGGCCGCTCGGCCGCGACCAGATGCGCGCGCTGCATCTCTACACGGGCACCGAGCATCCGCACGGCGGCCAGAACCCCGAAGTCCTCGACGTCGCGTCGATGAACCGCAAGAACAAGGTTGGTGCCTAAATGAGCGACACCCGCGAAACCATCGCCGAGCAGCTCGGCGCCACGCCGGCTCCGGACGCGCCGGCGCCTGAGGCCGAGGCTCCCGCCGCCGAGGCTGCCGAAGCCGCTCCGCCCGCGCAGGAAGCTGCGCCGCTTCGTGAGCAGCAACTCGACAAGCACGGCCGCGCTTATGCGACCGGCCGCCGCAAGGACGCCATCGCGCGCGTCTGGCTGAAGCCGGGCTCGGGCAAGATCGAAATCAACGGCCGCGACCAGGAGATCTATTTCGCGCGTCCGACGCTTCGCCTGGTGATCAACCAGCCGTTCGGCATTGCCGGGCGCGATGGCCAATACGACGTCGTCGCGACGGTCGTCGGCGGCGG
>DATCJM010000135.1:0-6191 GCA_036562805.1 Sphingomicrobium sp. | reverse complement strand
GTTACGCAGAGGACTGCAAATCCTTGCACGCCGGTTCGATTCCGGCTCGGGCCTCCATCTTTGCGCTGAGCAGTGAACGAAAACACCCCACCGAGATCCACGCTCAAACAGGTGCGCCTGCTGCTGTGGATCGTCGTCCTGCTCGCGATTGCCGGAACGGCCGCGCTGCTTCTCGTTCAGCGTGTGACGGTCCACCCGCCGGAGGCGAGCACGGCGCCCGCTCAATCCCGCTTCGGCGGCCCGTTCACCCTCGTCGACGGCAATGGCAAAGCCTTCTCCAGCGCGAAGTTGCAGGGCAAGCCCTATGCGATGTATTTCGGTTTCACCCGCTGTGGCGACGTCTGCCCGACGACCTTGTCGCGGATGGTCAGGCTGCGCAAAGAAGTCGGCGGCCCCGACGCCATCCGCATCCTCTTCGTGACGATCGATCCGCAACATGACGGGCCGAAGGAGGTCGGTCAGTACGCGACTTTGTTCAACTCGCCGATCATCGGATTGACCGGCTCGCCGGCCCAGATCGCGCAGGTGAAGAAGCAGTACGGAATCTACGCCGAGCCTTCGCCTCACCCGATGGCGGGCAAGGAGATGATGCACAGCGCCTTCGTGCTCTTATTCGACAGGAACGGGCAATTCGTGACGACCATTTCGCCCGACGAGCCGGATTCGGCGGCGCTGGCAAAGTTGAAGCAGACCGTCGGCTAGGGCTTGGAACCGTCCCTTCATCACGCCACTTGAGGCGGCAATGGCGTCCTACCGGCCCGATCCGCAAATCCTGAAGCTCGGGCCCGATTTCTACGATCCGGTTGAGCCGGCCGCCTTCCCCCAATGCACGCCGCGATTCCGCAATCGCCGATGGGCCGACGCGGTCGGTTTGGAACTGGGCGATGCACAATGGGCGGCGCATTTTTGCAGGTTCGAGCCGCTTCCTGGCAATCTCCACCAGCCGCTGGCGCTGCGCTACCACGGCCACCAGTTCCGCGTGTACAATGCGGAGATTGGCGACGGGCGCGGCTTCCTCTCCGCGCAGCTGCGCGACGAGCGCGGCCGCCTTCTCGACCTCGGCACCAAGGGCTCGGGCCAGACGCCCTACAGCCGCCACGCCGACGGCCGGCTGACGCTCAAGGGCGCGGTCCGCGAGGTGCTCGCGACCGAGATGCTCGAGGCGCTCGGCGTCAACACCTCGAAAAGCTTCGCCGTGTTCGAGACGGGCGAGCAGCTCGAGCGCGGCGATGAGCCTTCGCCGACGCGATCGGCAGTCCTCACCCGCCTAAGCCACGGCCATATCCGGATCGGCACGTTCCAGCGCCTCGCCTTCTTCCAGGATGTCGAAAATCTGAAGAAGCTCACGCGCTACTGCCTGGAAGCTTTGTATGGCGAAGCGCCAGCCGGCGACGATGCGGAAAATGCGCTCCGCCTGTTCGACCTGGTCAGCAGCGCGACCGCGCGCCTTGCCGCATCCTACCTTGCCGCCGGCTTCGTCCACGGCGTGCTCAACAGCGACAATATCAACGTCACGGGCGAGAGTTTCGATTACGGCCCGTGGCGCTTCGCGCCGGAGTGGGACCCGGATTTCACCGCGGCCTATTTCGATCATTACGGCCTCTACGCGTTCGGCCGTCAGCCCGAAGCGATCAACTGGGACCTCGCCCAGCTTGCCGGCAGCCTGTCACTGATCGCTGACGGTCCTTCGCTGTCGGACCTATTCGCGCAATGGGGCGAGCGGTTCGAACAGGCGCTGGTCGCAGCGATGATCCGCCGGCTGGGTATTCCGCAGGGCGAAAATGATCACGATGTTGCTGCCGCGCTCATCAGCGCGCTTGCGATGCGTGAACGACCGATCGACCGCATCTTCTTTGATTGGCGCGGGGGCCGCGATCCTGGCGCCGACCTCTACGCAGGCGAAAGATTCCGCGAGCTCGCGCGGCTTCTGCATGGACGCGAACGTGCGCCATCCCATCCATATTGGCGAAGCGACGCGCCATGCTCCATGCATATCGACGAGGTCGAAGCGATCTGGTCCGCCATTGCGGAGAGCGACGACTGGCGGCCCTTCGACGACAAGGTTAGAGCTGTTCGGCAAATGGCGGAGGCAATGGAACAGGATGCACCGGCAGGATGACGAAAGCGCTCGGGTCGTGGAGCGCGCCGGTGTGACCGAGACGCTCGTTTCCACTAATCCTGCGACAGGCGAGGAGATCTGGTCCGGAAAGACCGGCGATGCGGCCGCGGAAGTTGCCGCGGCTCGCGCCGCGTGGCCGGCCTGGGCCGCGCATTCGCATGCCTATCGCATCGAGGCGGTCCGCCGCTTCGCCAACGTGGTGCGCAAGAAGGAAGCGGAATTCGCCGACCTCATCGCGCACGAGACCGGAAAACCGTATTGGGAGGCGCGGACGGAGGTCGGCGCCGTCGTCAACAAGGTCGAGATTTCCGTCGACGCTTTTGCGGAGCGGACGCCGCAGCGGAAGTACGAGACCACGCTCGGCAACCGCGTCGCCGTGCGCCACAAGCCACACGGCGTTCTTGCCGTGCTCGGACCCTACAACTTTCCTGCCCACCTTCCGAACGGACACATCGTTCCGGCGCTGATCGCCGGCAATGCCGTCGTCTTCAAACCGTCCGAGAAGACACCCGCGACGGGCGAGTTCCTCGTCCGCTGCTTCCACGAGGCCAGGATTCCCGAAGGAGTCGTTCGCCTCCTCATCGGCGGTCCCGACCAGGGCCGCGCGCTCGCCGCGGAGCCGGGTATCGACGGCCTGCTCTTCACCGGCTCTGCGCGCGCCGGCAGCTCGCTCCACAAGCAGTTTGCCGATACGCCGCAGAAAATCCTCGCGCTCGAGCTCGGCGGCAACAACCCGCTGGTCATGTGGGGCCTCAAGGACGTGGAAGCTGCCGCCAGCATCGCCGTCCAGTCAGCTTACCTGACAGCCGGCCAGCGCTGCACGGCGGCTCGGCGACTGATCGTCGAGGACGGAAAGGAAGGGCCGCTGCTGGAGGCAATCGGCAATCTCATCGACCGGATCATCGTCGACCACCCGTTCGCCGATCCTCAGCCGTTCATGGGCCCCGTGATCGACAATCGGTCGGCAGACCATGTGCAGGGGCAATGGCTCGACCTGATGATGAAGGGCGGCAAGCCGCTTCGCCGCCTCGACCGCCCTTATGAAGAGCGGCCGTACCTTACCCCTGCGCTGATCGACGTCACCGATGTGCGCGATCGGCCGGATGAGGAGATTTTCGGGCCGGTCCTCCAAATCATCCGCGTCAAGGATTTCGACGCCGCGATCGATGAGGCGAACAACACGCGCTACGGCCTCGCGGCGAGCCTGGTCGGCGGCACGCCCGAGCTTTACGACCGCTTCTGGGCGAACGTCCGCGCCGGCGTGATCAACTGGAACAAGCCGACCAACGGCGCGCCTTCGAATGCGCCGTTCGGCGGCATCGGCATGTCCGGCAATCATCGCCCGAGCGCCTTCTACGCTGCCGACTATTGCGCCTATCCGGTCACCAGCAGCGAAGCGGACCGCGTCCGCGCGGCCATCGGCGAGGGCCTGCGCGACCCGAATATGCTGGAAGACTGAGGCGACTCGGCAATAAGGGTTGCATCCCTTTTTCGCCCTGCGGCGTTCAGCCGCCCGTGACCAACAGTAAATGGATCGGCACGGCCCTTGGCCTTGCCCTGTGCACCGCCCTTCTCCCAGCCTGCTCTCAGAGCGGGAGTTCCTCCAACCAAGCGGCGTCGAACAGCGCCGGGCCTGGCGACGTCCAGGTCCAGTGGAATTCGAAGCTCGAAAAGCAGGTCCGGCAGGCGATCGCCAACGCTCCTGCCAACGGCCTCAAGCCGGATCTCTTCCTCAAAGGAGGAGAGCAGGGCGCGGCGCTGACCCAGGCCGCGCTGCGCTACGGCGAAGCGCTCGCCCACGGCTATGCCGACCCGAACAAGATCTTCCCGGTCTACACGCTTCCGCGCCCGCCCGGAGACGTCCGTCAGGGCTTCCAGCAGGCGCTTCAGAAGGGCGACTTGACGAGCTGGTTCAATTCGCTGCCGCCGCAGACCGACGAATATAAGGCGCTCAGCCAGGCGCATCTCCACTATCTCCAGCTCGCGACGCAGCACCAGGATTTCCAGCCGGTGCCCGACGGCGATCCGATCAAGCCGGGCAGCCGCGACAAGCGCATCGGCGCGCTCGCGGCCGCACTTACCGCCATGGGCTATTTCGGAGCCCAGCCGCAGCAGGCTCAATCCGGCAAGAAGGCGCAGGCCGCGCCTGCCGCAGCGGCGCCGCCGGTGACGAGCTACTCCCCACAGCTCGTGGCGGCCGTACGGCGGCTGCAGACTGATTTCGGGCTAAAGGCCGACGGCGTGGTTGGCGGCAACACGCTCGACGCCGTGAACCTCGGCCCGGCCGGTCTTGCACGCGAGGCGGCGATTGCGATGGAGCGCTTGCGCTGGCTGGAACGGACTCCGCCGCAGACGCGCATCGACGTGAATACCGCGGCGACGTTCCTCGACTATTGGCGCGACGGCAAGCACATGGACCGCCGGAACGTCGTCGCCGGCGAGCCCGACAAGCAGACGCCCCAGCTCCAGGCGCCGATGGTCAACCTCGTCGCCTACCCGACCTGGACCGTGCCCAAGTCGATCGCCGACAAGGAGATCGCGTCGAAAGGGTCCGGCTGGCTCGCGGCGAACAATTTCTCGATGAAGGACGGGATGTACGTCCAGGCGTCGGGCCCGAAGAATTCGCTCGGAATCGTCAAGTTCGACCTCGACGACAAGGAAGCGATCTACCTGCACGATACGCCCGCCAAGGCCCTGTTCGGCCTGCCGGACCGCCATCGCAGCCACGGCTGCGTGCGCGTTCAGGACGCTGTCGCTTTCGCCCACGCGATCGCGACCGAGGAAGGGATCGACGACAAGTTCCAGCAGGCGATGGCGACGCAGCAGGAAGGCTTCGTCAAACTGCCCAAGCCGATCATCGTGCGATTGCTCTACCAGACGGCATTCTGGGATGGCACGCGCGTGCAGTTCAGGCCGGACGTCTATGGCTGGGACGACAATGTCGCGGCCTCGCTCGGCCTCGTCCGCGGCGTCAAATGGCAGCCGGTCCAGCAGAGCGGCGACATCGGGCCGTAAGAATGACCGAGGGCGCCGGAACCGCGTCCGGCGCCCTCATCCCCCTCCCCACGGAAACCGGTCGTTAGCTGCGCATTTCCGGCAGATAGGAATCGTCGACCGGATCGCTGAACTTGGTGATTCGGCTGTCGAACTTCAGATGAATCTTGCCGGTCGCGCCGTGGCGCTGCTTGGCGACGATCACCTCGGCGCGGCCGTAGGCGCGGCCCATCTGCTCCTGCCATTCGGCGAAGTCGGGATGATCCTCGGCCGGGGCCTTGGCGGCGAGATAATAATCCTCGCGGTAGATGAAGAGGACGATGTCGGCGTCCTGCTCGATCGAGCCGGATTCGCGAAGGTCCGACAGCTGCGGCCGTTTGTCCTCGCGCTGCTCGACCGCGCGGCTGAGCTGCGACAGGCCGATCACGGGGACATCGAGCTCCTTGGCCAGCTGCTTGAGGCCGCGGCTGATCTCCGAGATTTCCTGCACCCGATTGTCGTTGCTGCTTTTGCCGGAGCCCTGGAGCAACTGGAGATAGTCGACGACGACGAGGCCGATACCCTTTTGCCGCTTCAGCCTGCGAGCGCGCGTCCGAAGCGCCGCGATCGTCAGGCCCGGTGTGTCGTCGATATAGAGCGGAAGGCTCTGCAGCTCGGCGGCGGCGCGTGCGAGGTGGCGGAACTCCTGCTGGCTGATCTTGCCCATCCGCAAATTTTCCGAGCTGATGCCGGACTGCTCGGCGAGGATGCGCGTTGCCAGCTGGTCCGCCGACATTTCGAGGCTGAACAAGGCCGCCGGTGCCCCAACCGATTTCGCGGGCTCGATCCCGTCCTCGGCATCCTTGAGGAAGCGCTGGGCAGCAGCGAATGCGATGTTGGTGCCAAGCGCGCTCTTGCCCATGCCCGGACGGCCGGCGACGATGATCAGGTCGGACTTGTGGAGGCCGCCGATCTTCGCGTTGAGACTTTCGAGGCCGGTCGTGAAACCGGACAAATGGCCGCCGCTGTTGAGCGCGCGTTCGGCCATCTCGAGCGCGTCCTTGGTGGCGTCGGAGAAGGACTTGGCCCTGCCCTCGGC
>DATCJM010000133.1:0-2087 GCA_036562805.1 Sphingomicrobium sp. | reverse complement strand
GCGCCGCCGCTAGGCGCGCCGTCAAATCCAACCCATCCAATCACAGGAGATCGCCCGGTCATGGCCGTGACGCGCACCTTTTCGATCATCAAGCCCGACGCCACCCGCCGCAACCTGACCGGAGCGGTCACCAAGATGCTGGAGGATGCGGGCCTGCGCGTGGTCGCGTCGAAGCGCATCCGCATGAGCCGCGAGCAGGCCGAGGGCTTCTACGCCGTCCACAAGCAGCGGCCGTTCTTCAACGACCTGTGCACCTTCATGACTTCGGGACCCGTCGTCGTCCAGGTCCTCGAGGGCGAGGACGCAGTGAAGCGCAATCGCGACGTCATGGGAGCGACCAATCCCGCCGACGCCGCCGAAGGCACGATCCGCAAGAATTTTGCCGAATCGATCGAGGCGAACTCGGTTCACGGCTCGGACAGTGACGAGAATGCCCGGATCGAGATCGATTACTTCTTCTCGCCTGACGAGATTGTGGGCTGAAGCTCAGAGCATCGGGCTCAGAGTCGCGAGCAGGTTCTGCCACAGCCTGAGCCCGATGCCGTAGCGATCGACGTCTGCCCGCATCACGCGGTCGCACTGGGCCAGATATCGGTCCTGCCGCGCCCGCACCGCGGCGGCGAAGGCAGAGTCTTCAAATAGGATATTATTCTCGAAATTGAGCTCGAAGCTGCGCCTGTCGAGGTTGGCGCTGCCGATCAGACCGGTGCAGCCGTCGACGACCATGGTCTTGGCGTGCAGGAGCCCGGGACGGAATTCGTAAATCTCGGCGCCCGCGTCGATCAGGTCCTTGTAATAACTGCGGCTCGCCGCGGCGACGATCCAATTATCGTTGCGCTTGGGAAAGAGAAGCACCGTCCTTACGCAACGGCGCGCGGCGGAAGTGAGCGCGAAGAGAAGCTGCTCGTCGGGAATGAAATAGGGCGTGGTCACCACCAGCTCTTCGTTCGCGCTGTGAATCAGCTCCGAAAAGCAGGCTGGCATTGCGTCGAACTCCGCCGTCGGTCCGGTGCCGAGGACCTGCGCGACAATCCTTCCGGGCCCTTCGGCGATCGGCGCATCGAGGAGGCGGCTGATGTCGTCACCCGTCTCCGCAATCCAATCGGAGACGAAGAGATATTGGCAGTGTGCGGCGACCGGCCCTTCCCAGCGGCTCATGATGTCGACCCAGGGGGCGAAGCGCGGCTTGATCCGGAACTCGGGGTCGGCGCAATTCTGGCTTCCGCACCAGGCGATCCGGTCGTCGACGACCATCAGCTTGCGGTGGTTGCGCAGGTCCACTCGCCCGCGGATGAGGGTCCAGAGCGGGTTGCCGACGGGAAGCGCGACGCGCCCTTCGCACCCACCTTCGCACAGCTCTTTCCAATGCGGCGATCGAATGAAAAGGCGGGAGCCGAGCGCATCCGCGAGAAGGCGAACGTGCACGCCGCGCTTGGCCGCGCGGACGAATGCATCCTTGAGCTTGAGCCCATTGTTGTCGGCAAGCCAGATGTAGAAGCAGCCGTGAACGTTGTGCTGTGCCGCGTCGATGTCGGCGATCATCTCGTCGATCGCCGCATTGCTGTCGGGCGCGAGGCGCGCGCTATTGCCGCGAGTCGGGTCGAGGTGGTTGACCGTCCGCGCGAGTGCGAATGGCGCCCTGAACGCCCTCCCTATATCATCCGGCGAACATCGAAAGTCGCCGGACGGCCGCTGCAGCCGATCGTTGATCTCCTTGCCGCGCTCGCGCCGCCCGCCGCTGACGCGGGTTTCGCCGACCAGCAAATAGAGAAGCACGCCGGCGATCGGCAGCGCGAATATCGCGATGATCCAGGCGAGGCGCGAAGCGGGCTCTCGATGCGGGCGCAGCAGCGCGCGCGCCGCCGTTGCCGCATCGATTGCGAATATGGCGGCCCAGACGAGCGGTTCCCGGTCCATCGTCGTCTATGCCGCATATTGCGGCGCGGCTGTCCAGCGCTTCAGCCTTTGCTGAGCGAAACCAGGTGCAGGGAACGCCCACCGAAGAGCCCGCCGCCCTTCCACATGTAGCGCAACGTGTAGCTTCCCGAGGCGGTCTTCTCTTTGCCTGCCTCGACGTAGCGGGCGGC
>DATCJM010000130.1:0-5929 GCA_036562805.1 Sphingomicrobium sp. | reverse complement strand
GCGCCGCCGGCCGAAGCACCGAAGCCCGAGCCCGTCGCCGAGGCGCCGAAGCCGGCTCCAAAGCCCGCACAGGCTCCTGCACCGCGCAAGCCTTCTGCCACGGACGAGATTACGGCGCGCAAAGAAATGCAGGCGCGGCTTCTGCGCGAGGCGGAAGAAGCGCGCATGACCGCGCTCGAAGATGCGCGCCGTCGCGAGGAGCAAGCGAAGAGCTCCGCGAATGAGGAAGAGCGGCGCCGCGCAGAAGAGAACCGCCGCAACGAAGAAGCGGCCGCCGAGGAAGCGGCACGGATTGCCCAGGAACAAGCGCTCGCCGCGACGGCCGCTCCGGAAGAAACGGCAGAACCTGCCGCTCCGGCGCGCGAGGAACCGGAGGAGCGGAGCTTCCGTCGTCCGGGCCATGCGCCTGCGCCCAAGCGGCCGGAGCCCGCGCGTCCGACCCGCGGCCGCGAAGACCGCCGCCACGCCGGCAAGCTCACTGTCAGCCGCGCGCTGTCCGACGAGGACGAAAGCCGCGCCCGGTCGCTCGCAGCGCTGCGCCGTGCGCGCGAGAAGGAAAAGCGGCACCATATGGAAACCGGCCCTGCCACGAAGCAGGTCCGTGACGTCGTGGTTCCCGAAGCGATCACGGTGCAGGAGCTCGCCAACCGCATGGCTGAGCGCGGCGCCGATCTCGTCAAAGCGCTGTTCAAGATGGGCATGGCGGTCACGCTGACGCAGACGATCGACCAGGACACGGCCGAGCTTCTCGTCACCGAGTTCGGGCATCGCATCAAGCGCGTCAGCGATAGCGACGTCGATATCGACACCTCGGCCGACGTCGATGAACCCGAGACGCTGCAGCCGCGTCCGCCGGTCGTGACGATCATGGGCCATGTCGATCACGGCAAGACATCGCTCCTCGACGCGATCCGCGGGGCCAATGTGGTTTCCGGCGAAGCGGGCGGGATCACGCAGCATATCGGCGCCTATCAGGTCGCCCTTCGCGACAAGTCGAAGGTCACGTTCCTCGACACGCCGGGCCACGAGGCCTTTTCAGAGATGCGCGCCCGCGGCGCGAACGTCACCGACATCGTCATCCTGGTGGTCGCGGCCGACGATGGGCTGCGGCCGCAGACGATCGAGGCCATCAACCACACCAAGGCGGCCGGCGTCCCGATGATCGTCGCGATCAACAAGATCGACAAGCCCGAAGCCAAGCCGCAAAAGGTCCGCGAGGAGCTGCTGCAGCACGAAGTGATCGTCGAGGATATGGGCGGCGACGTCCAGGACGTGGAAGTCTCCGCGACGAAAAAGACCAATCTCGACAAGCTTCTGGAGGCGATCCAGCTCCAGGCCGAGATACTCGAGCTCAAGGCCAATCCCGATCGCGCGGCCGAAGGGACCGTGATCGAGGCCAAGCTCGACAAGGGACGCGGCCCGCTTGCGACCGTCCTCGTGCAGCGCGGGACTCTGCGCGTCGGCGATGTCTTCGTTGCGGGCGCATCGTCGGGCAAGGTCCGTGCGCTCGTCGACGACCACGGCCGGCAAGTGAAGGAAGCAGGGCCCTCCGTGCCGGTCGAAGTGCTCGGGCTTTCAGTAGTCCCGTCAGCCGGCGATCCGTTCACGGTGGTCGAGAATGAGGCGCGCGCCCGCGAGGTCGCGAGCTACCGCCAGGGCGTGCTCGACAGGAAACGCACCACCTCCGCCCCGATGAGCCTCGAGAATATGTTCGCGAGCCATGCGTCGACGACGAAGGAACTGCCGCTGGTCATCAAGGCCGACGTGCAGGGATCGGTCGAGGCGATCGTCCATGCGCTCAATCGGCTTTCGACCGACGAAATCCGGGTTCGAGTCCTCCATTCCGGCGTCGGCGCGATCACCGAGAGCGACGTGACGCTTGCAAGCGCGAGCGGCGCGCCCATCATCGGCTTCAACGTCCGTCCAAACGCCAAGGCGCGCGAGGTTGCGGACCGCAACAAGGTCGAGTTCCGTTATTACGACGTCATCTACCACCTGACCGACTGGGTGAAGGGTGCGATGGCGGGCGAGCTCGGCCCGGAGATCATCGAGACCGTCGTCGGCCGCGCCCGCGTCCAGGAAGTCTTCCCGGCCGGCAAGAAGGACAAGGCCGCCGGGCTGCTCGTCCTCGAAGGCGTGATCCGCAAGGGGCTCAACGCGCGCCTCACCCGCGAGGACGTCATTATCTCCAAGACGACGATCAGCTCGCTCAGGCGCTTCAAGGACGACGTGGCCGAGGTCACTTCGGGCCTGGAATGCGGCGTACTCCTGGCCGACACAAACGACATCAAGGCCGGCGACAGCCTCGAAGTCTTCGAGGTCGAGGAGCGCGCGCGCACGCTGTAACGCTAGCCCTCTCCCTGAATGGGAGAGGGTTGGGTGAGGGTGAGGTCAATGCAGGTCACCGCCTTTTCCGGATACATCACCCCACCCCAACCCCTCCCCATCGAGCGGAGGGGCTAAGCCTGTGCGTCGCACCGAAACTCCCGAAGGCCGGTCGGTCCGGCTGCTCCGCGTCGGTGAGCAGGTTCGTCACGTGCTGAGCGAATTGCTTCAACGCGGCGACGTGCATGACGACGTGCTCCAGTCGCACCTCGTGAGCGTCACGGAGGTGCGCATGTCGCCGGACCTTCGCCACGCTACGGTGTTCGTGAAGCCGCTGCTCGGGCAGGACGAGGAAGCGGTGCTGAAGGCAATGCGCCAGAACACCGCCTTCTTCCAGCGCGAGGTCGCCCGCAGCGTGCGCATGAAATATGCCGCGAAGCTCAAGTTCGTCGCCGACGAGAGCTTTGACGAGGGCACGCACATCGATCGCTTGCTGCGCTCGGAAAAGATCGCACAGGACCTCGACCGCGACTAGCGGACCACTCATGCTTCACGGCTGGATCATTCTCGATAAGCCGGTGGTCCTCGGCTCGACGACTGCGGTCAGCGCGGTGAAGCGCATCCTTCGACAGGCCGGCGAGCCGAAGACGAAGGTCGGTCACGGCGGGACGCTCGATCCGCTCGCGAGCGGAGTGCTTCCGATCGCGCTCGGTGAGGCGACGAAGCTGTGCGGGCGGATGCTCGACGCAACCAAGGCGTACGACTTCACCATCCGCTTCGGCGAGGAAACTGACACGCTCGACGCGGAAGGCGAAGTCGTTTCGACGAGCGATGTTCGTCCGACACTGGAGCAGATCGAAGCCGTGCTCCCCCGTTTCAGCCGCGAAATAGAACAGGTTCCACCCGCTTATTCGGCACTCAAGGTCGACGGAAAAGCCGCCTACGCGCGGGCACGAGCGGGTGAGCAGGTCGACCTGAAGCCGCGCGCCGTCACCGTCCACGAGCTCATCGTGAAAGCCGCTGCGGATAGTGAACTCACCCTCTCCGCTACCGTCTCCAAAGGAACCTACATCCGCAGCCTTGCCCGCGACATCGCCCGGGCGGTTGGAACGGTCGGGCATGTTTCCTATCTAAGACGCACGCGCGCCGGGCCATTCTCCGTTGAATCCGCCATTTCACTGGACTTTCTGGAGGAAGCCGCTAAGGCGCGCCGACTGACGGAGACGGTGTTGCCGCTGACCGCGGCGCTGGACGACATCCCGGCCCTCCCCGTCACTCCCGACCAGGCTCGTCTGCTCCGTCATGGACAGATGCTGTTCGGGTTCCCCGCAAAGCCGGGGCTTCAACTGGCGATCGAGGACGAACGTCCCGTCGCTCTCGTCGAAGCTTCGGCCGACGGCCTCAAGGTCGTCAGGGGTTTCAACCTTTAAGAGAACAGGAGTGACACGATGTCGATTACTGCGGAGCGCAAACAGGCGCTCATCAAGGAGCATGCGCGCGCCAAGAGCGATACGGGATCGCCGGAAGTTCAGGTCGCGATTCTTACCGAGCGCATCAACAATCTCACCCAGCACTTCAAGAGCCACGCCAAGGACAATCATAGCCGGCGCGGACTTCTGATGCTGGTCAACCAGCGCCGCTCGTTGCTCGATTATCTTCGCCGCAACGATGAGCAGCGTTACACCGACCTCATCGCGAAGCTCGGTCTTCGCAAGTAACCGAAGGGGCGCCCGCGTGGCGCCCTTCGCACATCGGGGCCAGCCGCAATTCGGCGGTCCGGCCCAAGGGAGCCCGTCAAAGTAGTACTTTGACGGGACCCGTTAAGGGGCATTTGATGGCCCCGAACCGCTCGCAGACCGGATCGTCTGCCATTGCTGTCCCGCCGGCATCCGGCCCGCGGGGTGAAGGAAAAAACATGTTCGATACGAAAACAGTGGAAATCGAGTGGGGCGGTAAGACCCTCAAGCTCGAAACGGGCCGTGTTGCCCGCCAGGCCGACGGCGCGGTGCTCGCGACGCTCGGCGAGACCGTAGTGCTTTGTGCTGTCACCGCTGCAAAGTCGGTCAAGCCGGGGCAGGATTTCTTCCCGCTGACCGTCCACTACCAGGAAAAATTCTCCGCCGCCGGCCGAATCCCGGGTGGCTTCTTCAAGCGCGAGCGCGGCGCGACCGAAAAGGAAACGCTGACCAGCCGCCTCATCGACCGCCCTATTCGACCCCTGTTCCCGGAAGGTTTCTATAATGAAATCTTATGCATAGCTCAGGTGCTGAGCTATGACGGCGAGAACGAGCCGGACATTCTGGCGATGATCGCGGCTTCGGCTGCGCTCACCCTCTCCGGCGTTCCGTTCATGGGACCGATCGGCGCCGCGCGGGTCGGCTTCAAGGACGGCGACTATATCCTCAACCCGAGCCAGGCCGAGATCGCGGAGAGCGACCTCGACCTCGTCGTCGCCGGCACCCGCAACGCGGTGATGATGGTCGAATCCGAAGCCAAGGAGCTGTCGGAAGAGCAGATGCTCGGGGCGGTCATGTTCGCCCATCGCGAGAGCCAGAAGGTGATCGAAGCGATCATCAAGCTCGCCGAGCAGGCGGCGAAGGAGCCGTGGGAGCTCGCCCAGAACAGCGACAAGGACGCGATCAAGAAGCAGCTCAAGTCGCTGATCGGCAAGGAAGTCGACGCCGCCTACAAGCTGACCAGCAAGCAGGACCGCCAGACCGCGCTCGCGGCCGCGCGCGCCAAGGCCGCCGAAGCGTTCGCGGAAAGCGATCCACAGCAGCAGCTCGTCGCCGCCAAGTTGGTCAAGTCGGTGGAAGCCGACATCGTCCGCGGCGCGATCCTCAAGGAAGGCCGCCGGATCGACGGCCGCGACACCAAGACCGTGCGCCCGATCGAGATCAGCGTCGGCTTCCTGCCGCGCACGCACGGATCGGCCTTGTTCACCCGCGGCGAAACGCAGGCGATCGTGTCGACCACGCTCGGCACCAAGGAATCGGAGCAGATGATCGATGGGCTGGAGGGCCTCTCCTACCAGCGGTTCATGCTCCACTATAACTTCCCGCCTTATTCGGTCGGCGAAGTCGGACGCTTCGGCGCTCCGGGACGGCGCGAGGTCGGCCACGGCAAGCTCGCCTGGCGCGCGCTTCACCCGATGCTGCCGACGGTCGAGGAATTCCCCTATACGATCCGCGTCCTGTCCGACATCACCGAGTCCAACGGCTCGAGCTCGATGGCGACGGTGTGCGGCGGGTCGCTGGCCCTGATGGACGCCGGCGTTCCGCTCAAGCGCCCGGTCGCAGGCATCGCCATGGGCCTGATCCTCGAAGGCAAGGACTTCGCCGTGATCAGCGACATCCTCGGTGACGAGGACCATCTCGGGGACATGGACTTCAAGGTCGCCGGAACCACCGACGGCATCACTTCGCTGCAGATGGACATCAAGGTCGCCGGGATCACCGAGGAGATCATGAAGGTCGCCCTCGCCCAGGCGAAGGACGGCCGCGCGCACATCCTCGGCGAAATGGCCAAGGCGCTCGGCGAAAGCCGCGGCGAATTGAGCGCCCACGCGCCGCGCATCGAAACGATGCAGATCCCCAAGGACAAG
>DATCJM010000109.1:0-11147 GCA_036562805.1 Sphingomicrobium sp. | reverse complement strand
CCACTGACGCGCATCCTGCGGCTCGAGGAGGGTGCCGACGGCGACATGCCGCTGGTGAGCGCTCTATCCGCGCGGCGCGGTTTTTCCGGTCAGCGTGCGCGAACCCGTGGCGACCAGGGAGCTCCGGTGATCCTCAGCGGTGAGGTCGTGACCGGCGCCGACGGCAATTTTGCCGGCTTCCGCGGGACCGCAGAGACGGAAAGCGAATCGCGCCAGGACCTTGCTGTTCCGACGATCGGTCTCGATCATGCGCTCGACGAGCTGCTGCGTTCGCCGATCGACCGGATCATCGACAGCGCCGAGAGGATCGTCGCCCGCGCCGACGGACCGCTGCGCGGGGACTATGCAAGCTACGGCAACGACATCGCGTCCGCGGCCCGTCACCTGCTCTCGGTACTGAGATCGATGAGCGAGGATCCGGCCCAGGTCCACGGGCAGATCGACCTTGCGGCTCTTTCGGCCGAGGCCGTCATCATGCTCGAATCTTCCGCCGAGGAACGCGGCATCCAGATCGAGATCGAAGGGGCCGAGCCGCTACGGGCGCGCGGTGAAGAACGCGCAGTGATCCAGATCCTCGTCAACCTTATCGTCAACGCAATCCGCTATTCGCCCGACGGCGGTGCGGTGCGGCTGAGCTTCTCCAAGACCCATGCGACGGCATCGGTCACGATTGCCGACGACGGGCCGGGGGTCGGCCCGGGTGACGAGGAGCGCATTTTCGAGCGGTTCGAGCGCGCGCACAGCAAGGAAGAGGGAACAGGCCTCGGACTGGCGATCTCGCGCCGCTTGGCACGTTCAATGGGCGGGGACGTGACGCTCGACAGCACGCCGGGCCGCGGCGCCCGGTTCACGCTGACGTTGCCGGCGGCCTAGGACCTTTTTTCCACCGGGACATATTCGCGCTGGGTCGCTCCGACGTAGAGCTGGCGCGGCCGGCCGATCTTCTGATCGGGATCGGCGATCATCTCGTTCCACTGGGCGACCCAGCCGACGGTCCGGGCGACGGCGAACAGCGCCGTGAACATATCCGTCGGGAAGCCGATCGCGTTCAGAATGACTCCCGAATAGAAATCGACATTCGGATAGAGTTTCTTCTCGATGAAATAATCGTCGTGGAGCGCGATCTGCTCGAGCTCCTTGGCGACGTCGAGCACCGGGTCGGACTTGCCGAGCTCCTTCAGCACTTCGTCGGCGGTTGCCTTCATCACCTTCGCGCGCGGATCGAAGTTTTTGTAGACGCGGTGGCCGAAGCCCATCAGCCGGAACGGATCGTCCTTGTCCTTGGCGCGGGCGATATATTCGGGGATCCGCTTGGTCGTGCCGATTTCGCGCAGCATGTTGAGCGCCGCTTCGTTCGCGCCGCCGTGCGCCGGGCCCCACAGGCAGGCGATGCCAGCCGCCACACAGGCGAACGGGTTCGCGCCCGATGAGCCCGCGAGGCGCACCGTCGACGTCGAGGCGTTCTGCTCATGATCGGCATGAAGGATGAATATCCGGCGCATCGCTCGCTCGATAACCGGATTGACCTCATAAGGCTCAGCCGGCACGCCGAAGGTCATGCGCAGGAAGTTGCCGGTGTAGCTGAGGCTGTTCTGGGGATACATGAACGGCTGGCCGGCGGAATATTTGTGCGCCATCGCCGCAATCGTCGGCATCTTCGCGATCAACCGGTGCGACGCGATCATCCGCTGCTCGGGATCGGTGATGTCGGTGCTGTCGTGATAGAATGAAGAGAGTGCCCCGACCACGCCGCACATGACGGCCATCGGGTGCGCATCTCGGCGGAAACCGCGGAAGAAGGTCGCCAGCTGCTCGTGCACCATCGTGTGCCGGCTGATCGTATAGGTCCACTCGTCGAGCTCGGCCCTGGTCGGGAGCTCGCCGTGAATCAGCAGGTAGGCGACCTCCATGAAGGTCGAATGCTCAGCCAGCTGGTCGATCGGATAGCCGCGGTGGAGAAGGATGCCCTTCTCGCCGTCGATATAAGTGATCTTGCTTTCGCAGCTCGCCGTCGAAGTGAAGCCGGGGTCGTAGGTGAACATTCCGGTTTGGCCGTAGAGTTTGCGGATATCGATGACTTCGGGGCCGACGGTGCCCTCGAGAACGGGGCAGTCGAAGTCGCCTCCCGGCGTTTTCATCGAGACGTTCTTGTCGGTCATTCCTTCGGCTCCATCTGGTCGGCGATGCGGGCGAGGCTTTCGTCGCGGCCCAGCAACGCAAGAACATCAAAAATCCCCGGTGAGGTCGTGCGCCCGGTGAGGGCCGCCCGGAGAGGCTGCGCAAGCTTGCCGAGCTTGACGCCGCGCGCCTCGGCGACTTCGCGGATGGCTGCCTCTAACGACGCTCCATCCCAGTTCGCAAGTGCAACCAGTTTCTCGTGCGCCGCAGCGAGGAGCGAACGGGCATCAGGCGTGATCAGCGCCGCCGCCGCTTCGTCGGGCTGGAGCGGCCGCTCCGCGAAGAGGAAGGTGGCGCTGTCGGCGAGCTGGACCAGCGTATTCGCTCGTGTCTTGAGCTCGGGCATCGCCCGGACGAGGAGGGATTGCTGCGCGGCGGACAGCTCCAGCCTCGCAGCGACCAGGGCGGCGAGGCGCTCGTCATCCGCCTCGCGGATGTAGTGGCCGTTGAGGTTCTCGAGCTTCTTGAAGTCGAAGCGCGAGGGAGACTTACCGACGTGATCGAGCTCGAACCATTCGATTGCCTGGTCACGGCTGATTATCTCGTCGTCGCCATGCCCCCAGCCGAGCCGGAGCAGGTAATTGTCGACAGCTTCCGGGAGCATGCCGAGCTCGTCCCGATACGCGTCGACGCCGAGCGCTCCATGGCGCTTGCTGAGCTTGGCCCCGTCGGGCCCATGGATCAGCGGAACGTGGGCGTAGACCGGCTCGTGAAAGCCCATCGCCCGAATGATCGCGAGCTGGCGGAAGGCATTGTTGAGATGGTCGTCGCCGCGGATCACGTGCGTGACCCCCATGTCGTGATCGTCAACCACCACCGCAAGCATGTAGGTCGGCGTTCCGTCGGAGCGGAGAAGGACGAAATCGTCGATCTCGGCGTTCTGGACCGTCACCCGTCCCTGGACGCGATCGTCGATCACGGTCTCTCCCTCGCGCGGCGCCTTCAGGCGAATGACGAACGGCTTGCCGCCTTGCTCCTCGGTGACATCGCGCCACGGACTCTCGATGCGAAACGGCCGCCGCTCCTTGGCCGCGAGGTCGCGCTGCTTCGCGAGCTCGTCCTGGCTCATGTAGCAGCGGTAGGCATGGCCGCGATCGAGCATCTTGTGCGCGATCTCGGCATGGCGGGCCCAGAATTGGGATTGGTAATATTCGTGACCGTCCCAATCGAGGCCGAGCCAGTGCATTCCGTCGAGAATCGCGTCGATCGCTTCGCGGGTGGATCGGATTTTGTCCGTATCCTCGATCCTCAGCAGGAACTTGCCGCCGTGGTGCCGAGCGAAGAGCCAGTTGAACAAGGCAGTGCGCGCGCCACCGATGTGCAGGAACCCGGTGGGCGAGGGGGCAAATCTCGTGACGACTGCCTGCGACGTATCACTTGCGCTTCTCAAATTTTTCTCGCTTGCGCTGTGGCGCGCATTCCTCTTCTGTTCATGCTGCAATGCAATGGACGAGCGCCCCTAACATAGGGGAAGCGCCTCTTCCACAGCGTGCTCGGGGCTATTGGAAGGCGCGGTTTTCCGCCGCTGCCGAGGGGCTGGAGAAGCTCCTCGAGATCGAACGCGCCCAGCTTCCGCCGTGGCTGGTGGTCGGGCTCGCCACCGGGATAGCCGCCTGGTTCGCGCTCAACGCGCCCGGACAATGGCAGGCGTTCCTTTGCCTCAGTGCCGCACTCTCGATCCTCGGCTTCTCAATGAAAAGCGGCAGGGCGGGGAGGGCGCTCGGCTGGTTTGCTGCGGCTGCCACCATTGGCTGCGCGCTCGCGTGGGCCCGCGCCGACTATGTGGCGCAGCCGCGCCTTGATCGGGCGAGCGTCACCGAGCTGCGCGGAAGCGTCGAGCTCGTCGAGCATCTCGCATCGCGGGACAAGGTGCGGCTGACGGTTGATCCGTCGACCCCAGGGCTGCCGCCGCGCATTCGCCTGTCGATCGATGAGGACAAGGCTCCTCCGGCCATTGCCGAGGGCGCCGAGATCGATACGCGCGCCCGGCTCGCGCCGCCGCCGCCGATGGCGCTCCCCGGGACCTATGATTTTGCACGCGATGCCTGGTTCTGGGGCATAGGCGCGGTCGGCAAGCCGCTCGGACCGGTGACGGTCGTCAGTCCCGGCCAAAACCGCGGCCTCGACCGGGTTCGGGACCAGCTGCGCCAGCATATCGAGCAGAAGCTGCCCGCGAGCCCAGCCGGGATTGCCGTCGCCCTTGCAACCGGCGACCAGAATGCGGTCGATCAAAGCGACGCAGACGCGATGCGGCGAGCCGGGCTGACCCATTTGCTGTCCGTCAGCGGGCTCCACATCGCCGCGGTGGTCGCATTCGCGATGTTCCTCAGCCTCAAGATCCTCGCACTTAGCGAGCGGCTCGCGCTTCGCTTCAACCTCGTGTTGGTCTCGGCCGGCGTCGCGGCTGCCGCGGGCATAGGCTACACGCTCCTTACCGGCGCCCAGGTTCCGACGGTCAGAAGCTGTGTAGCCGCATTGCTGATCCTCGCCGGAATTGCGCTCGGGCGCGACGCGCTCAGCATGCGGCTGATCGCGGCGGGGGCGCTCGTGGTGCTGCTGTTCCGTCCCGAAGCGCTGCCCGGCCCGAGCTTCCAGATGAGCTTCGCCGCGGTGACGTCGATCGTTGCGCTCCATTCGACGCGAACTGCGCGCCGTCTCCTGCAGCGCAGGGAAGAGGGGCCGATCGCCCGAACAGGGCGAGCATTGCTGGGAATCGTCGCGACCGGGCTCGTCGTCGAAGTCGCGCTCGCGCCGATGGCCCTGTTCCATTTCCACCGCACCGGCCTTTACGGCACCTTCGCAAATATCGTCGCTATCCCCCTCACAACCTTTGTAATCATGCCGACCGAGGCTGCTGCGCTTGCATTCGATCCGATAGGCCTCGGAAGGCCGTTCTGGTGGGCCTGCGGAATATCCATCAATGCGCTGCTCCGGCTTGCACACACCGTCTCCGCGACCACTGGAGCGGTCGCGCTAATGCCGTCGATGCCTGCGTGGGCATTTGGCGCGATGGTCGCGGGCGGAATCTGGCTGTGCCTGTGGAACTCGCGGCTGCGGCTGTTGGGCCTCGCGCCGGTGGCGGTGGGCGCGATCGCTGCGGCCATGGCGCCGTCGCCGGACCTGCTGATCAGCGGCGATGGAATGCACCTTGCGGTCGTCGACCATGGAACTCCGCTGCTGCTGCGCGAACGGGCGGGCGACTATGTCCGGAGCCTTGTCGCCGAGGCCTCTGGCTTCGACGGCGACCCGGAAGACCTCGACTCCGCGCCGAACAGCGCTTGCTCGCGGGATTCCTGCGTTGCGCTCGTCCGCAAGGGTTCGGTGGAATGGCGGCTGCTTGCGACGCGCTCCGCGAACCGGATCGACTGGGCGACCATCACCAAGGCATGCAGCGATGCGGACATCGTCGTTTCCGACCGCCGTTTGCCGCGCGGATGCACGCCGCGCTGGCTCAAGCTCGATGCATCGTCGCTGCGCAGTACCGGCGGCGTGGCGATCTACCTCGGCTCGCGACCGCGGGTGGACACCGTAGCTGACCGCGTTGGAGACCATCCCTGGGCGGAAACTGCCGAGCGCCCGGAAATCAGCGCTGCACCGACGCAGCGGCGGCTGCGTCAATAACGGCGGATCAAGCCCGCCAACCGTCCCTGGATCTGCACCCGTCGCGGTTCGTAGCGTTGCGGTTCATACTGACGGTTGGCCGGGTCGAGGCGGATCATGTTCCCTTCGCGCCGGAACGTCTTGAGGGTCGCTTCCTCATTGTCGATCAGCGCGACCACGATTTCGCCTTCGCGTGCGGTGTCGACCTTGCGGATCAGCGCGAAGTCGCCGTCGAGAATGCCTTCGTCGACCATCGAATCGCCCGAAACTTCGAGGGCGTAATGCTCGCCGGGACCGAGGAGGGCAGCGGGGACCGCGAAATTCTCGGTCCCCTGGAGCGCTTCGATCGGCGTGCCGGCGGCGATCTTGCCGTGGAGCGGAATTTCCATCGTGTCGTTCGCCGGCGCAGCCGTGACCGGCCTGATCGGCGTGACCGTTGCGCTTCTCGTCTCAGGCAGCTTCACGACCTCGAGGGCGCGAGCGCGATTTGGCAGGCGGCGGATGAACCCGCGCTCTTCGAGCGCCGAGATCAACCGGTGCACGCCAGACTTGGACTTGAGGTCCAGCGCCTCGCGCATTTCGTCGAAACTCGGGCTGACCCCGCCGTCTTTCAGGCGGCCGTCGATGAAGAGCAGAAGTTCGCGTTGCTTGGCGGTGAGCATCGGGCAATCATCCCCCGTAAAGAACGAACGGAGAACGTGTAGGCAACAAAGCGGCGTTGGTCAAGCGACGCGGTCAGCCCGCGCTGGTTGCGAGCCGCGACTTCATCGACTGGATGGCGCTGTCGTTGCGCTTGACACCGAGCTGTTTGCGCATGGCGGCGAGGAATTGCCGGGCATAATCTTCGGACACGCCCTGCTGCAGCTCGTTCTGCATCTGGCCGATGAGGGCGGGCTGCGCCATCGCATTGCCGGGCATGATCTTGTCGACCTTGACGATGAAGAAGCCGCGGCCCTGCGGGTCGGGAAACATCCGGCTTTTGCCCGACGAGAGGACGAACAGCATCTTCATCACAGGCGGAACCGGACCCCGTGCAGTGGCGATCTGGATACGGCGCAGCGCCAGCGGCTGCACGGGCGGAAGCGGCGCGCCGCTCTGCTTCAACGCGTCCGCAAGCGAGGTGCCCTGCCGGACCTTGGCATCGATCTGCGCCGCGACGGTGCGGGCGCGGTCCATCGCCTTGCCGTTGATCCAGTCGGCGGCGACCTGGTCCTTCACCTGCGCAAGCGGCGCCGGCGCTGCCGGCATGACCTGGCCGGGGGACACCAGGGCATAGCCAAGATCATTGGGAAGCGTGACGATCTCGGGCGGGTCGCTCGGCTCCAGCTGGAACCCGGTCTTGAGCGCGGGCGCGAGCTCCGGCGGCAGTTTGAAACCGGGATCGTCGCTCGACTTGCCGTCGGCGGTGATGAGGGGCGTCGTCGTCACCGGCAGCTTCGCCTTCTGGACGGCCTCGCTGAAATTGCTTCCGGCGTCGACCGAATCTTGGAGCTTGTCGATGATGTCTTCGATCGCGTTCTTGCGCTTGTCCGCCGCGATCTTCGTGGAAATTTCCGCTTTCGCCTGGTCGAGGGACTTGCCGGCCTGTTTCTTCACCGAATCGACCTTGACCACGGCCCAACCGAAGCCGGTCTTGAGCGGACCGACGACGTCGCCTGACAACGCGCCGAATACCGCAGCCGAGGCGGGCTGGCCGGCGACCGCGGCATAAGCGTCGCGGGTCTGGTCGGTCAGCGAGGAGACTGCGGCGCTCGGCCCCGCCGGAGCTGCGGCCGCCGCGAGCGTTGCACCGCCTTTGGCGCGTTCCGCTATCGCGTTCGCCGTCGCCTGGTCCTGAACCAGCACCTGGCTGATGCTGCGCGTTTCCTTGGCCGCATAATCCGCCTGGTGCGCCTTGTAATAGGCCGCGACTTCCTGGTCGGAGGCAGTCACGTCTGAAACCTGCTCGGGGCCGATCCGCGCGATGCGCAGTGCGCGCCGCTCGGGCACCATGTAACGGTTGCGGTTCTGGGTGTAATATTGCTGGAGGTCGGCGTCGGTCGGGTTGAGGCCTGCGCGGAATGCACCAAGCGGGATCGCCGCTGCTTCGCCCTCGCGGGATTCCAGAAGCATCGAAGCATAAGGCGTCGCCATGCCGACCGCGATCCGTGCATTGGCGGCAATAGGCGCGAGCATGTACCGCTCGAGCAACCCGCCGGCGAGGATCTCGCGGACCTGCGCATCGCTAAGGTGCTGCTGGGCAAGGAATTCGCGATAGGCCGCTTCGCTGAACTGCCCTCCGGGACCCTTGCTCTGCGGAATTTGCGCGATCTCCGCATCGACCAGCCGCTTTGACAGCGGGAAGTGATATTTGTCGGCGAAGGCGAGCAGCGTCTTGTTGTCGATCAGTTCGTCGAGAAGCGTGTCGAAATCGCCGATGATCGTCGAATAATCGGCGTCCGGCTGCTCGTTTCGCACCTGCTGCAGGCGCCGCTGCATCGCGTCGCTCATTTCCTGTTCGGTGATTTCCTGGCTGCCGACCTTTGCCAGCGTGTTGGTGCCGAGGCCGAAACCGATATTGCCCGATCCGAAGTTCGAAAGGTCGCTGAGTGCAAAGCCGGCGAGGATGCCGATGCCGATGAGGCCGATCACCCATGTGCCAATCTTGGAGTTCGCAACGCGGCGGAAGAAAGTGAGCATCGTTTCCCGGGGACGATTGGAAGAGGGCGGCAGCTTTAGGGGCCGGGCTGGCGCGCATCAAGCGCTGCCGCTAGTCGCGGCCGAAAAGGGGTGCCGCGGATGGCGTTAAAGAAGTTCGTTGCCGGGAACTGGAAGATGCACGGTCTCTCGTCGGACCTGCGCGAAATCGTCGAGATCGCGGCCGAAGCGAAGGAATATTCGGGCGTCGACGTCGCGCTGTGCGTGCCCGCGATCCTGATCGACCGCGCCGCGCGCGCGGTGCCGGGCTTCACGATCGGCGGCCAGGACGTGCATCAGGCCGAGCAGGGCCCGCATACCGGCTGCATCTCTGCGCAGATGCTGCTCGATGCCGGGGCGACACTGACCATTATCGGCCATTCCGAGCGCCGCGATGCGCAGCGCGAGAGCGACGCGGACGTGAAGGCCAAGGCGCAAGCTGCGCTCGGCTGCGGCGTCAGCGTGATCCTGTGCGTCGGCGAAAGTCTCGAAGCGCGGGAGCGGGGAGCCGCACTCTCGACCGTGCTGGCGCAGCTCGACGGCTCTGTTCCGGACAAGCCTGGGGACGCCGAGCTCACGGTCGCGTACGAGCCCATCTGGGCGATCGGCACAGGAAAGATTCCGACGATCGACGAAATCGCGGAGATGCATTCGGCTGTGCGGCGGCGGCTCGTCGATCGGTTTGGGCCGAACGGCGAGACGATCCGCATCCTCTACGGCGGCTCGGTGAAAGCTTCGAATGCAGACGAAATATTCGCGGTGCGCGACGTCGACGGCGCGCTCGTCGGCGGCGCGAGCCTCAAGGCAGGCGATTTCATGCCAATCGTTGCTGCAGCCGCGAACGCCGGTTGAAGGGCGGTGCTTCATCGCCTAGATCGCCCGCACGCCAATCAAGAAAGCTCGTCATGTTCGCATTTCTGCTGATCGTCCAAACGCTTATCGCGGTCGCTCTGATCGGCGTGATCCTAATGCAGCGTTCGGAGGGCGGCGGTCTCGGTGTTGGCGGCAGCTCTTCCGGGTTCATGACTGCACGCGGCGCGGCCGACTTCCTCACCCGCTCGACGGCGGTGCTCGGCGGACTGTTCATCGTCCTCTCGGTCGTAATGGCGGCAATCGCCGGCGCTTCGCGGCAGCCGGCCAAGATCGATACTTCGCTCGCCAATTCGGCGGCCCCGCTCGAGCAGCCGCAGCAGGCCCCGCCAAGCCGGGCTGCGCCGCAGCCCGGCCAGGCTCCAGCCGGCAATGCCGCGCAGAACCAGCCGGCGCCGGCGGTCCCGCTCGCTCCTTAAGCGGCGCAATCCACCCACAATTTTTTCGCCGCGCGGCTTGCGTCCGCGGCACCAGTCCCCCTAAGCCTCGACTCCCATGGCGCGGTTCATATTTGTCACCGGCGGCGTGGTCTCATCGCTTGGGAAAGGCCTGCTTTCGGCGTCCCTCGGGGCGCTCCTCCAGGCGCGCGGCTACAAGGTCCGCATCCGCAAGTTCGATCCCTATCTGAATGTCGATCCGGGCACGATGTCGCCGTACCAGCATGGCGAGGTATATGTGACCGACGACGGGGCCGAGACGGATCTCGACCTCGGCCATTACGAGCGCTTCACCGGCGTTTCCTCGCATCAGTCGGACAATGTGACGACCGGCCGCATCTACCGCGATATCATCGCCAAGGAGCGCCGGGGCGACTATCTCGGGGCGACCGTCCAGGTGATCCCGCACGTCACCAACGCGATCAAGGAGTTCGCGCTCTCCGGCACCGAGAATTGCGACTTCATCATCTGCGAGATCGGCGGGACGGTCGGCGACATCGAAAGCCTGCCCTTCATCGAATCGATCAGGCAGCTGAGGAACGACCTTGGCCGCGATAACACCGTCAGCGTCCACACGACCCTCGTTCCGTGGATCGCCGCGGCGGGCGAGCTCAAGACCAAGCCGACGCAACAGAGCGTTCGCGAGCTCTCCAGCCTCGGCGTCCAGCCCGAAGTGCTCCTGTGCCGATCAGACCGGCCGCTGCCCGACAGCGAGCGCGAGAAGATCGCGCTGTTCTGCAACGTCGCGAAGGAGGCCGTGATCCCGGCGCTCGATGCCCGCAACATCTACGACGTGCCGCTCCAGTATCACGAAGCCGGTCTCGACGATGAAGTGCTGCGCGCGTTCAGGCTGGAGGCTCCCCAACCCGATCTCGGCCGCTGGCACGAGATCATGGACCGCATCGACCATTATGAGAGCGAGGTCACGATCGGCGTCGTCGGCAAGTACGTCGGCCTTCCCGATGCCTACAAGAGCCTGAGAGAGGCGTTGGTTCACGGCGGGATCGCCAATCGCGCCAAGGTCAACATCGAGTGGATCGACGCCGAGCTGTTCGAGCATCCCGAAGCCGACATCGTTGCCGAGCTCGAGCCGCTGCACGGGATCCTCGTCCCCGGCGGCTTCGGCGAGCGCGGCAGCGAGGGCAAGATCGCCAGCGTCAAGTTCGCCCGCGAACGCGAGATCCCCTTCTTCGGCATCTGCCTCGGCATGCAGATGGCGTGCATCGAGGCGGCGCGGAACCTCGCCGGGATCGAGCAGGCGTCGACCACCGAGTTCGGCGAAACCCCCGAACCGGTCGTCGGCATGATCACCGAGTGGATGAGCGAGGAGGGCCTGCAGAAGCGCGCTGCCGGGGGGGACCTCGGCGGGACGATGCGGCTCGGCGC
>DATCJM010000106.1:0-5281 GCA_036562805.1 Sphingomicrobium sp. | reverse complement strand
GGAATGGCGTCGCGCGCCGAGGCGCGAATGAAGGCCTTTTTGAAGTTGGCGTGGGCGATGCACTCGGCCGCGCAGACGAAACGCGTGCCGAGCTGAACGCCTACCGCGCCCATTTCGAGATAGGCGGCGATCGCCTCCCCGCGGCCGATGCCGCCGGCGACGAACACCGGTATGTCCTTGGCGACGACCGGCAGGATCTCCTGCGCCAGCACCGAAGTCGACACCGGTCCGATGTGACCGCCGGCTTCCATGCCCTCGATGACAAGCGCGTCGACGTTCGAGCGCATCAGTTTCTTCGCGAGCGCCAGCGCGGGGGCGAAGGCCATCAGCTTCGCGCCGCTCGCCTTGATCCGGTCGATCGCGCCGGCTGGCGGAAGGCCGCCGGCAAGAACGACGTGGCCTACGCGATGGTTCGCACAGACGTCGATCAGCTCGCTGAGCTGCGGGTGCATCGTGATGAGGTTGACCCCGAATGGCTGCGTTGTCCGCTCTTTGGTCTCGGCGATCTCCGTATCGAGGAGGTCGGGCGTCATTGCGCCGCACGCAATCACGCCGAACCCGCCGGCGTTCGAGATGGCGGAGACGAGATTGCGCTCGCTGATCCAGCTCATCGCGCCACCCATGATCGCGACTTCGCAGCCGAGGAACTCGGTGCCGCGGTGCATGAGCTCGGCGAGGCGCGCGTGACCTTCGCTCGGGTGCACAGCGCGGGGCTCCGCGATCAGCCCTTCGCCGCTCATGCCGCATCCTTCACGTCGAGGTCGAACGCGCTGTGAAGCACGCGAACGGCCAGCTCGAGCTCGGCTTCGGCAATAAGCGCGCTGACCTTGATCTCGCTTGTGGAGACCGCGAGCAGGTTGATCTTCCGTTCGGCGAGGGTCTCGAACATCTTCGCGGCGAGCTGCGGGTTCGACCGGATGCCGACGCCGACGATGCTGACCTTGGCCACCGCATCGTCGGTGATGAGGCCGCCGAAGCCGATGTCGCCTTTACGCTGCTCGATCACGGCGATCGCCTGCGCCAGGCTGGCGCGCGGCACGGTGAAGGTGAGGTCCGACGAGCCGCTGTGGGGGGTCGCGGCATGGACGATCATGTCGAGCAAAATGCCGGCCTCCGCTAGCGGCGACACCACTTGAGCGACCGTGCCCGGCTGGTCGGGAACGCCGGTCAGCGTCACCCGCGCCTCATTGCGGTCGGCGGCAATGCCCGCGATCTGGTTTCTTTCCATGTCCGCTCCTGAAAGCTCCGCAACCACGCGCGTTCCCGGCTTGTCCTCAAACGCCGACAGCACCCGGAGCGGCAAATTTTCGCGCATCGCAAGCCCGACCGAGCGCGTCTGAAGCACCTTGGCGCCGAGGCCGGCAAGCTCGAGCATCTCCTCGAAGGTGATCGCATCGAGCTTGCGCGCCTGCGGCACGATCCGCGGATCGGTGGTGTAGACGCCGTCGACATCGGTGTAGATGTCGCAGCGGTCGGCCTTCACGCCGACGGCGAGCGCGACGGCCGAGGTGTCCGAGCCCCCGCGCCCCAGCGTCGCCAGTCGACCGTCCGTCGAAACGCCCTGGAAGCCGGGAATCACCGCGACGGTCCCGCCGCTCAGCGCCTCGTCGAGCATTGCGCCTTCGACGGCCTCGACGCGCGCATTGCCGTGGACGCCCGAAGCGCGAACCAACTGCCAGCCCATGAAGCTGCGCGCGTTGAGGCCCATGGCCTGGAGGGTCATGGCGAGGAGACCTGCAGTGACCTGCTCGCCGGAAGCGACCACCACGTCATATTCGGTCGGGTCGTGGAGCGGCGCGGCCTCGCGGCACAGCTGGACGAGCCGGTCGGTCTCCCCGGCCATCGCCGAGACGACGACGAGGACTTCGTCACCATCCGCCGCCTCCCGCCGCACACGTTCGGCGACGCTTCGGATGCGCTCGATGCCCGCCATCGACGTGCCGCCGAATTTCATCAAGATACGCGCCATTGGGGCGCGGCTTTAGCTGCTCGCGGCGCCCGCGCAACCGGAGAGCCAGTCGGGAACGCGATCGGCGGCGATGAGCCGATCGATGTCGATGCGCGGGCGAACCACGGCCCAGCGGTCCCCGTCGACTAGCACTTCCGGCGTCAGCGGCCGTGAATTGTACGTGCTCGACATCGCCGCGGCATAGGCGCCGGCGGTCCGGAAGACGATCAGGTCTCCGGCTTCGACGCAGTCCATCTCCCGCGCCATGGCGAAGGTGTCGCCCGTTTCACAGACGGGGCCGACGACGTTCGCAATGCAACGGTCGCCGCCGGGCCGCACCGCATCGATCTTGTGCCAGGCATCGTAGAGCGCCGGTCGCATGAGGTCGTTCATCGCCGCGTCGACAATCACGAATGGGTACGCGGCGCCGGGCTTCACCCGAATGACGCGCGACAGCAGCACGCCGGCGTTTCCGACGATCAGCCGTCCCGGCTCGAACACCAGGCGAACATTCCAGTCATCGGTCACGCGTCGAACCATAGCGCCGTAATCGGCGGGGCTCGGCGGCGGTGCGAGCGCCGGATCGTAGAGTATGCCGAGGCCGCCGCCCAGATCGGCGACGCGGATGTCGTGCCCCGCTTCGCGCAAGCGGCGGATGAGGCCGCCGATCCGGTTGAAGGCGCGCTCCAGGGGGTCGAGGCTGGTGAGCTGACTGCCGATGTGCACGGCGATGCCCTGGACTGACAGGTTCGGAAGCCGCGCCGCGGCCGCGTAAGCTTCGATCGCATCGTCAAGGCCGATGCCGAACTTGTTCTCCGCGGCGCCGGTGCTGATTTTGGAATGGGTACCGGCGAGCACGTCGGGATTGACGCGGAATGCCGCCGGGGCGGTGCGCTCCATCGACACGGCGACGTCCGAGAGCATTTCCGCCTCGGCGGATGATTCCAGGTTGAACTGATAGATCCCGCCCGCGAGGGCGAGACGCATTTCCTCCTCGGTCTTGCCGACGCCGGCGAACACGATTTTGTCCGGCGCGATGCCCGCAGCGACCGCTCTGCGATATTCGCCGCCAGAGACCACGTCGGCGCCGAGCCCTGCCTTGGCGAGAGTGGCGATCACGGCGGCATTGGGATTGGCCTTCACGGCATAGGCGATCAGCGGATCGCGAAGCGGCTCGAGCGCCGAACGGAGCGCGTTCACCTGGACGCACATCGTCGCGCTTGAATAAACATAGACGGGGGTGCCGACCGCAGCCGCGATTTCGGCCAGCGGCACTCCCTCGCAACAAAGCTCGCCCTGGTGGAGGCGGAAGTGATCCATCGACCTGCAACGCGCGAGCCGTCTTTTCCTTTGCATCGGGCGGGAGCATGGAGACGCGCATGGCCGCTACCACGATCGTCAAAGAAGAAGCCGAACGCTTCGGCCGGCTCGCGGCCGACTGGTGGGATCCCAAGGGCCGGTCGGCCATGCTGCACAAGCTCAATCCCGTCCGCCTCAAATATGTCCGCGACCAGATCGACCGGCATTGGCAGGCTGACGAGTGCAGCCGAACGCCGCTCGAGGGTAAAACTGTGCTGGACGTGGGCTGCGGGGCCGGTCTGCTGACGGAGCCGCTGGCCCGTCTGGGTGCGACCGTCACCGGAATCGACGCCTCACCCGAGGTGATCGCCGTGGCGCGGAACCATATGACGGCGGCCGGCCTGCACATCGATTACCGCGCCGGCGACGTTCAGGAGCTCGAGGGACGATTCGACCTCATCACGGCGATGGAAGTGATCGAGCATGTCGCCGAGCCTGAGGCGTTCGTCCAAGCGCTCGCGCGGCGGCTCGCTCCCGACGGACTGCTGATCATGTCGACCCCCAATGCGACCGCGTGGTCGAAGTTCCTGATGATCACCGTGGCGGAAGGCCTCGGCCGCATCCCGCGCGGCACGCATGAGTTCCAGAGGTTCATCGCGCCCGACCGACTGAAGCAATTGCTTGGCGCGGCCGGGCTCAGGTGCGTCGACGTCGAGGGCATCGCCTGGTCGCTCGCGCGCGGGCTGCACCTGAGCGACGACATGCGGCTGAATTACCTGATCTCGGCCACGCCGGCTTAAGCCGCGGCTGATTAACGCTTTTCGCTTCGCCGCATCGCGTCCACCGCCCGCATTTAACATGGTTAACGCCACTATCGCGCGCGCGGTGCTGACCTAAGCTCCCCTGAACCAGAGTCACCAGAGACCGGGGGGTCTTAAGCGCATGCGTTCACCGTTCAGTTTTTCCTCGCGCGGAGTCGCCATCGACCTCGGCACAGCCAACACGGTCGTCTACGTCTGCGGCGTTGGAATCGTCGCCAACGAGCCGTCGGTCGTTGCGATCGAGACGCTCAGTGGCGTTCGCCGCGTCCGCGCCGTGGGAGACGACGCCAAGCTGATGCTCGGCAAGACCCCGGCGAACCTCCGGACAATCCGGCCGCTACGCGCCGGAGTCATCGCCGACCTCGAGGTTGCCGAGGAGATGATCAAGCATTTCATCCGCAAGGCGCATGGCGGCCCAAGCCGCTTCTCCCGCGGGCCCGAGGTCGTGATCTGCATCCCGTCGGGCGCCACCTCCGTCGAGCGCCGGGCGATCCGCGATGCGGTGACCAACGCCGGCGCCGACCGTGTGTCGCTGATCGAGGAGCCGATGGCCGCAGCGATCGGTGCGGGACTTCCCGTCGCCGAGCCGGTCGGCTCGATGGTCGTCGACATCGGCGGCGGAACGACGGAGGTCGGCGTGATCTCGCTCCAGGGCCTCGCCTTCTGCCGTTCCGCGCGCGTCGGCGGCGACCGGATGGACGATGCGATCGCATCCTATGTGCGCCGCAACTTCAACCTGCTGATCGGCGAAGGCACGGCCGAGCGCGTGAAGCTGGAGATCGGCGCTGCGGTCCGACCGGGTGACGGCGCGGGCCCGACCACGCGCGTCCGCGGCCGCGACGTCAGCCGCGGGATGCCGGGCGAGATCATCCTCAGCCAGGCTCAGGTCGCCGAAGCGCTGGCCGAGCCGGTGAACCAGATCGTTGCGGTGGTTCGCGATGCGCTCGAGAACACGCAGCCCGAGATCGCCGCGGACGTGATCGACGAAGGGATTACGCTGACCGGCGGCGGGTCGCTTCTTCGCGGCTTCAACACGGTGCTTCAGGATTCGACCGGCCTGCCCGTGAAAATCGCCGACGACCCGATGAGCTGCGTCGCGCTTGGCGCCGGGCAGACCCTCGAGGACAAGATGCTGCGCGGAGCGTTGATGGCGGCCTAAAAGTCGACCTTGTCGTAGTGGCCGGGCGGGACGATCACCTCCATCCGCTCGCCT
>DATCJM010000079.1:0-2274 GCA_036562805.1 Sphingomicrobium sp. | reverse complement strand
CTCGTTCACATAGCCGTGCAGGCGGACGATCTGGCCATCGAACTTCTCCGGGTTGGCGCGGATCGCGGCGATCGTGGTGACGACGGGCTTTGGCTCGTCGGGGGCGGGCGTGATCTGCGCGAGCAGAAGCAACGCGGCAATCATGCCGGCTTCACCATGATGAAGCGGAGGCGCACGTAATCGGCGACGTTGGACCCGAAGCGGTCGGCGACGGCGGCTCCGATATCGGCGCGTTCCCCCTCGGGGACGCCGGCGCGATCGAGCCAACCCTTCCGGAAGGTCGTCACCCATTGATCCACGCCGTGGTCGAGCGGCGTCGGGCGTTCGATCAGCCGCGCGTCGATCTGCTGAAACCCGGCCGCTTCGTAGACCGCGGCGAACTCGTCGGGCGATGGATACCAGTTGGAGCTCTCGCTCGGCGGCACGTAACCGCGGATCACCAGCTCCTCGTCCAGCGCCTCGCGCAGCCGGACAAGATTGCCCTCGCCGCCGAGCTCGCCGGCAAAGCGGCCGCCCGCCGTCAGCGCACGAAAGATCGCTCGCGCCGCCTGCTCCTTCTCCAGCACCCAATGCAACGTCGCGTTGGAGAAAACGGCGTCGAACTCGGCGAAGAACTGCATATCCTCCGCCGCGAGCTGCAGCGCGTCGACTCCATTGGCGCGTGCGGCGGCGATCATCTCGGGCGAATTGTCGATCGCGAGAACGGTCGCGCCGCGCCCAACGATCTTCTTCGTCAGCGTCCCGTCGCCGCAACCCACGTCGAGGATCCGCTCGCCTGGCTTCGGATCGAGGAGGTCGAGCGCCGCCCCGCCCAGCTCGGCGACGAACGCGCCGACGCGGGCATAGTCGCCGGCGTCCCATTTGCTGGTGGAGAGGGGATGGTGGGCGGCAGCTGAGCTCAAAGCGTCTTCAGCCAATCGCGATAGGCGTTCTCGTCCATGAGGCCGTCGAGCTCACCCGGGTTGTCGAGCCTGATCTTGAAGAACCAGCCTTCGCCTTCAGGATCGCTATTCACGACCGAGGGGTCATCAGCGACCTTGCTGTTGCCGTCGACCACCTCACCGGAGACGGGCGAATAGACGTCGGACGCCGCCTTGACGGATTCGACCACGGCCGCTTCCTGGCCCTTGCTAAGGCGCTTTCCGGTCTCGGGCACCTCGGCGAACACGATGTCGCCGAGCTGCTCCTGCGCATGATCGGAAATGCCGACCGTCGCGGTGTCGCCGTCGACGCGGATCCACTCGTGCTCCTTGGTGAAATAGAGGCTCATGCGGAAGCTCCCTTGCGGTGATAGCGGTGGGGGACGAACGGCATCGACGTGACGCGCGCGTCGAACAATTTGCCGCGCTGCTCGAGCTTCAGCGCAGTTCCGACCACGGCGAATGGCGCGGCGACATAGCCCATGGCGATCGGCCGCTGCAGCGACGGCGAGAAGCCGCCGCTGGTGATCTTGCCGATCTCATTGCCCTCGCCGTCGAGGACCAATGCGCTTTCGCGGACCGGCTGACGTCCCTCGACCTCGAGCCCGACACGCTGTTCGGGAACGCCATGCTCGAGCTCGGCAAGGATGCGCAGCGCGCCCGCGAAGCCGGCGTCGATCCGGCGGCGCTTGTTGATCGCGAAGGTGAGGCCGGCCATGACCGGCGTGATCTTCGTGTCGAGGTCGTGGCCATAGAGCGGCAGGCCTGCTTCGAGGCGCAGCGAATCGCGCGCGCCGAGGCCGATCGGTTTCGCAAGGTCGTTGGCTGTGATTGCATCGGCGAGGTCCGCCGCCGCAACCGCCGGGACGGAGATCTCGAAGCCATCCTCACCCGTATAGCCTGAACGGCTGATCCACAGGTTGCGGCCGTTCCAGGTGAAGGGCCCGCCCTGCATGAAGCCGAGATCGGACACGCCCGGAACGACCGTCTCGAGCACCTCGACCGCGCGCGGTCCCTGAAGAGCGAGGAGCGCCTGCTCCTTCATATAGTCAATGACCACTCCGTCGGGCAGGCGCCTCCGCATATATTCGATGTCGCCTTGCTTGGTGGCACCATTGACGACGACGTAGAAATCGTCGCCTCGGCGGGTCGCCATCAGGTCGTCGACGATGCCGCCATCGTCGTCGAGCAGGAGCGAATATTTGGGCTTCATGTCGGCGGCGGCCTGGAAGTCGCCCGGCATCAGTTTCTCGAGCGCGGAATCGACGCCGCGGCCATGGATCAGCAGCTGGCCCATGTGGCTGACGTCGAACAGGCCGGCATTCTGACGAGTCCATAAATGCTCGGCCATGAT
>DATCJM010000064.1:0-6085 GCA_036562805.1 Sphingomicrobium sp. | reverse complement strand
GCATCAGCGTGACGACGACGAAGATCAGCCCCAGCAGCACCGCCGCCGCCCCGCCGACGACGAGGTAGAAATTGCTCCAGTTCTCAAAAGACATCGGCGTGAGCCTAGCGGAAGATTTGGCTGTCCTACAGCACCCCGTTTGTGCGTTAAGCTCGCAGATGCCCGCACCCGCGACTCCTCCAAAGCTCAACACCCTTCCGGCCCCTCACGCGTACGCGCGCGCGCGTCGGGCTGTATACTTTGTATACTTTCGCGCCGGGACGGCATCGCCGAAACGACCCCTGGCCTCGCGCGCGTGCGCGCGCACACGTTGAGGACACAACTTTGGCAACTTCCGCAGCGCCATTGAGGACCCCTGTCGGCCCGCTTTGTAATGCTGCTGACATCGCTTGTTCGGCACCGATGTCCTATCGTCGACACTCCCAAGCCGAAGGGGAGAACAATCATGAAAAAGTTCGTGTTGGCCTTGACCGCGCTCAGTCTGATCGGGGGCGCCGCAAGCCCGTCGATCGCCGCCGCCTGCCGCGACAAGGCGGGCAAGTTCATCAAATGCCCGGCCAAGCCGAAGCTGTGCCGTGACGCCAAGGGGCATTTCGCCAAATGTAAGTAGGATAAAGCGGCGCCGGTCGCTCGCCGGCCGGCGCTGGCCGCTGCCAGCCGATCCGGCGCTAGAGGATCTGGCCGACCGTCTTGCCGTCGTCGCGGACGACGTCGCAGATCGGGCAGTCGTCGCTGCGTTCGGCATGCTGGAGCGCCGCCTGGTCGGTCGGCGCCAGAATATGCTTTTTCTTGATCACCATGCCGCCGCGCTTGGCGAGCTTGTCGACTCGATACAATTTCATCTTCGAACCCCCGCCCCACGAGCCGGCCGACTCTAGCAACTTCGGCGGCAAAGAAAAGCTTCGGTGGACATTCGCTTGCTTCCGGTTTCAGAGGATTTGGCGTAGGAGAGAATCACGCTTCATCAGGGGGTTTGGTGCAATGCTGAGGAATGTAGGACCGGAAGATCGCGTCGTTCGGATTGTTGCCGGGCTCGCTTTGGCGGGGCTCATCTATTTCGGTCACCTCGAGGGAATCACTGCGATCGTCGTCGGCATCCTCGCCGCTTACCTGCTGATCAGCGGCATTTTCGTGCGCTGCATCTTCTACAAGATGGCCGACATCGACACGAGCATCCAGGAACAGCCCTACTCGACGACGGACGACCGCGCGGGGCTCTAGCGCCGGGCTGAACCTTCGGCGTCTTTGCCGGCACTGACGCAGTGCGCGAGGAGCTGGGCGCCGGCCCTCTCCCCTCCCCGGCGGCGAGCTCCACGCGCGAGTGCGCCCTCAGCGGAACAGGCCGACGAACTCGATTGCGAGGAAGCCGGCGAGCCCTGCGCGCTGCGCCCGGATGCCGCGGAACGGCAACAGCGCCAGCGGGACCAGGATCCGCACCGCGATCCACGCCTCTCGCCAGCCGACGTAGCGAATGTCGTCGAGCAGGATTTTCGACATCAGCGAAACCACCGGCGGCACGGCAAGCAGGAGAAGGATGAGGATCCGGTGCTTGAGATAATGGTCCTCGAGCGAGCTTTCCGGCTCCCGCTCCTGGCCCGGGAACATCGCCCGGCTGACGAAGACGTAGGGAAGCGCGATTCCGGCGGCGGCCAGCATCTGCCATCCGTTCAATGCGACGTCGTGCCGCGTCTGCCAGGTCGTCAGCCAGACGTTCATCCCTCCGAAAAGGACGATGCAGGCAAGGATCGGCGGACAGGTGCCGACGCGGATCCGTTCGCAGTCGCACCACATGTCGGCAAAGCCGATCGCGACATTGGCAACGGCGATTCCGAGCAGCAGCCCGTAAAAGCTGAACAGATAATCGAATGGCCCCATGGCAACGCCCCCGTTAACCACGTCCCCTCACGCGGCGCTAAGGCTCAGGTGAATAACCAATCAGCGGTAGCGTCGTCGATCTTTAGCGAGCTCCGGCGGCGCTGCCACCACCTGACGAGGCGCGAGCCGGGCCCCTTAGCCGCTCTCGTTCGCCTGGATCTCCACCACGTCGCCGAAGTGGACGGTACCAACCGAGGCGCCCGTCTCGTCCGAGACTTCGATGCGATGCGAGAGGATCAGGTGCCCTTCGCGAACGCTCTCGGCGGCCATCGCGCGGGCGGCCGACACAGCTCGCTGCAGTGCGACGGTGGCGTCCGGCAACTCGATCCCTTCCGGATCGGGGACCTCGGTATCGTTGAACAAGTGGAAATAAAAACGCGGCATACCGCCGTTAACGTGCCGAAACCCAATCGGTTCGCCAACTCGTCGCAGCCGGAGACCCTTCACTCGCGGTTCAAGCGAACAGCGGTTAAACCATGGCAACGCGACGCAACTTCGAAACGACCAGCCTGAACCTTGTCCGTCTACCGGCTCCCTTCGTCCTACGAGCGCTCGCCGCTCCAGCGACGCGCTTCCGGCCTTGGGCTGGCGCTTGCCGTCAACCTTGGGCTCCTTCTGCTCCTTCTGACGCTGGGCAAGGCCGCTCCGGATGCGAAAGAGATTTCGCATGCGCTCATCGTCGACCTGCTGCCGGAATCGCACAACGCCGAAACGAGCACGCAGAAGCCGGTCGAGCGGGTCGAACCCAAGCCGCTGCCAAAGCCGCCGCCGATCGTCCTGCCCGCCAAGCCGACGATTGCGGTCCCGCCGCCGGTACCCCGCGCCAAGTCCGCACCCTTTATCGAAATGAGCGACGCCGACCTCGCGGCCTCTGACCTGCGCAACATTCCGACATCGAAGGCGGACGATTCGGAAGTGGTCGGCAAGGGCCCGCACGGCGAGGTGCTTTATGCCGCGGAATGGGCACGTCATCCGACCGATGCAGAGCTAAGCGGCTATCTGCCGACCAATGCCCCGGACGGCTATGGGTTGATCGCGTGCAAGACGATTCCCGGTGATCGCGTCGAAGATTGCGTCGAGCTGGATCAGGAACCCCACGGATCGCATCTCGCCAGTGCAGTCCGCCAGGCGGCGTGGCAATTCCGCATTCGCCCGCCCCGCAAGAACGGCGTCCCACTCGTTGGCTCGTGGGTCTCGATCCGGATCGATTATGAGCGCATCGGTGGGGCCAGCGCCGGCCTCTAGCCGGGCCAGAAGCGTTGCATTGTCACCACAGCTGTCGACGATCGGCGCGGGCACGTACTTTTCACGATGAACGTCAGGAACCTCCTTCTACGGGAAGCGTTGGCGCCTAACCTAGGTTAACGGAATTTTTTCGTGTCCGAACAGCCAGATAAACAGGAAATCGCTGAAGTCGAACAGGTCAACGACGATTTAACGCGGGGGCTCAAGCTGTGCCATTCGCTCGTCGATGACTACCGGATGAAGCTCGCCGCAAACCCGGACATCCAGGCGGCGAACGACCGCGGCGACGACAGCCCGCAACTCGGCTGACAGGCTCAAGAGGCGGCGCGGCGGCCTGGCGGCGCCTGCTCGCGAAACCGTCGTGCCTCTCGCTCAGTGCGTCCGTCGCAACAGGAACGGCTCGGCACCGCGCAGCCTGAGCCGGCTTTCATAATCCTCTGCCAGATCCTCGAGCGCATGGCGCATCTGGTCGTCGCTCAACAATTTCGCCAGCCTTCGGCAGCGTTCAATTTGTTCAATCAGTCCAATGCGTTCGTCTTCCATGGGCCACCGTCATCTGACAGCTCCCACGCTCGACTTGCCAACGTCGCTATTCGCGGCGAAGTTCCATCGGTTACGGTGATGTAATGGCGGCTCGTGTTTTCACTGCGTCACACGGCGCTCGGCCTCCGCAACGACCTTCTTGACCTCATTGCTCGGGATGGCGAAGCCGATGCCCACATTCCCCGCAGCGGCTTCGCTCTGGCTGGGGCTGAACAAGGCCGAGTTGATGCCGACGACGTCGCCGCGAAGATCGATCAGCGGCCCGCCGGAATTGCCCGGATTGATGGGAGCATCGGTCTGGATGAACCGCCTGGAATCTCCCTGGCCAAGCGGCCGATCAAGCGCGCTGATGATGCCGTTGGTGACCGTCTGGCCGAGATTGAAGGGGTTACCGATCGCGACGACGAAATCGCCGACTTCCAGCCCACTGCTGTCGCCCAGCTTCAGCGACGGGAGGTTCTTCGCGTCGATGCGAAGGACGGCCAGATCGAGCTCAGGCGCAAGGGCCACCGGGTCCGCCGGAAGCTTGCGCCCGTCCTTCAACCCGACCTCGACCGCCTGGGCGTTCCGAACCACGTGGAAGTTGGTGATCACGAGACCATTCTTGCCGTCGACGATCACGCCGGATCCTGCTGCCATTGCGGGCTGGAGCGCCGCATCGGGGATCCCGAAATAACGGCGGAAGAACGGGTCCTGGAGGAGCGGATTCTGCTGCGCGGGCGATGGCTGGAGCGTTGCGATGTTGACCACCGCGGGAGCGGTCTTCTTGACCAGTGGCGACAGGCTGTCTTCGCTCGGAACGCCGAGGCTTCTCGGCTCCGACCCCGCGTCCGCGCGAACCGGAAGCATGCGCGCAGTGATGCCGCCGAGCACCGCTGCGACGAGTAGTAGAATCACAAGGCCCAGCAACGGGACTCCGCCGCTGGAACGACGCGGTTCGGCCATGTTCCTCTTATCCTTCGAGTGGCTCGCCTTCCGGAGCGCCCCTGTCGAGCTTGTCCGGCAGCCGATCTCCCACCGGAGTGAACGCGAGGCTCACGGAATTGATGCAATAACGCTGGCCGGTCGGCGGCGGCCCATCGTCAAAGACATGTCCCTGGTGTGCACCGCATCGGGCGCAGACGATTTCCGTGCGGACCATGCCGAAGCTGCTGTCGTCGACATATTGCAGATGCCCGTCGGCGAAAGGCTGCGTGAAGCTGGGCCAGCCGGTGCCGCTCTCGAACTTGGTGCCGCCATGGAAGAGCGGAAGGCCGCACAAGCGGCAGGTGAAAACGCCCGGGCGCTTTTCCTGCAGGAATATGCCGCAGAACGGCGCCTCGGTCCCATGTTCGAGCAGCACGTGCCGCTCCTCACTGGTGAGATCGGCGACGAGCTCCGCCAATTGCGCCTGTGTCGGCGGAGCGAGGTCGAATGTGGCATTGGCGGTGGCCATGTCGCGGCTTCTCCTTCAGTTGCCGTTTAACATGGGTATCGGATGAGCGAGTGTCGATGCGCCCGATTCTCGCTTTGATCCTGATGGCGCTGTCGGCCGCAGCCGGAGCGCAAACCCCCGAAACGCGGGCGCAGGCGCTCGCCGATGATGCCGCGCAATATGCCACTCAGTTCGGCGTCACTCCCGCCGAGGCGCTTCGTCGACTGAAGGCGCAGCGCGACAGCGTCGAAACGACCGACGCGATCGCGCGCGAATTCTCCGGCCGGCTCGCGGGCATTTCGATCGAGCATTCGCCGGACTTCCGGATCGTAGTCCTTCTCACCGGATCGCAGCCCGTTCCGGACCGCGAGGCTTCGGGCACTCCGATTATCTTCAAAACCGGTGCGAGGGCGAGCCATAGCGAAGCGGTTGCAGCGATGCGGCGGCACCTCATCGACCTCAGGACCGAGCTGCCGGGCGCGCGCGGCACTGGTTATGACCAGCGCACGGGACAAGTGGTCCTCCTCGTCACGCCCGCCGACGCCTCACGGCTCGGTGCCGATGCGATTCAGGCACGGGCGGAGGCTTTGAGCGGCGTCCCGGTACGCGTGGTCGTCAATAATCTCGATGAGTCGAACATGACGGTCGACGGCGGAAGCCGCGTCGAGGGCGTCAACGTCCTGACCGGCCGTCGCAACCGTTGCACGACCGCTTTCGTGGTGACGAACGGCGAGACCAACGCGATCACGACCGCTGCCCATTGCCCCGACCAGCTGACATACGTCGACCGTGACGGAACGACCGTCACCTTGCCAATGATCGGTTCGTGGGGCGCGGCATATCGCGATGTGCAGATCAACGGCAGCGCGAATTCGCCGGACCCGGTCTTCTACTCCGACGCTGCGGCCGGATCCTTACGCGAGGTGGAGACGTGGCAGAGCGTTGCAAGCACGCGCGCAGGTGAGTTCGTCTGCCATTATGGAGAAAGCTCGGGTTACAGCTGCTCGA
>DATCJM010000059.1:0-2264 GCA_036562805.1 Sphingomicrobium sp. | reverse complement strand
CTCCTCTCGGCTGTCCTCGACCGGCTCGGCCGCGCGGTCCGCGCCTTGGGTCTCGATCACCGCCAGCACCGAGCCGATCGGCACCTGGTCGCCGACTTCGCCGGCGAGCTCCATCACCTTCCCGGCAACGGGGCTCTCCATCTCGACCGTCGCCTTGTCGGTCATCATGTCGGCGATCTGCTGATCTTCCTCGATCGTGTCGCCGACCTTCTCGTGCCAGGCGACGATCTCCGCCTCGGCAATGCCTTCGCCGATGTCGGGAAGCTTGAATTCGTATCTGGCCATTATTCGCTCATGACCTTCTCAAGGGCGCGCTTCATGCGCTTCGGGCCCGGGAAATAGGCCCATTCGTAGGCGTGCGGGTAGGGCGTGTCCCAGCCGGTGACGCGCTCGACCGGCGCTTCGAGATGGTAAAAGCAGCGCTCCTGCACGAGCGCGACGAGCTCGCCGCCGAAGCCGCTCGTGCGCGGGGCTTCGTGGACGACCATGCAGCGGCCGGTCTTCTTGACCGACTCCTCGATCGTATCGAGGTCGAGTGGGACGAGCGTCCGAAGGTCGATCACCTCCGCGTCCAGACCGTTCTCCTCGACGGCGGCGAGCGCGACGTGGACCATCGTTCCGTAAGCGAGGATGGTGAGGTCGCCGCCCTCGCGGACGATTGCCGCCTTGCCGATCGGAACGGTGTAATGGCCTTCGGGCACTTCGCTCGCCGGATGCTTCGACCAGGGCTTCACCGGCTTGTCGTGATGCCCGTCGAACGGTCCGTTGTAGATGCGCTTGGGCTCGAAGAAGACCACCGGGTCCGGATCCTCGATCGCCGCGATCAGCAGCCCCTTCGCGTCATATGGAGTCGACGGAATCACGACCTTCAAACCCGCGATGTGGGTGAACAGAGATTCCGGCGACTGGCTGTGGGTCTGGCCGCCGAAAATGCCGCCGCCATAGGGCGTCCGGATGACCATCGGCATGGTCCACTCGGCCGCCGTGCGATAGCGGATTTTCGCCACCTCGCTGACGATCTGGTCGTAGCCGGGATAGATATAGTCCGCGAACTGGATCTCGATCACCGGCTTGAGGCCATAGGTCGCCATCCCCACCGCCGTGGCGACGATACCGCCTTCGCTGATAGGCGCGTCGAACACGCGGGTCTTGCCGAACTTTTTCTGCAGGCCCTCGGTGACGCGGAAGACGCCGCCGAAATAGCCGACGTCCTCGCCGAACACGACGACGTTCTCGTCGCGCGCCATCATTACCTTGTGCGCGTCGTTGAGCGCCTGGATCATGTTGAACGTCGGCATCAGTCGCGGCCCTCGCGCGCCGATTCGTTCAGGGCCTGCTCTCGCTGCTCGGCGAGATGCCACGGCACCTCGGCATAGACGTCCTCGAACATGCTCCCGATATTGTCCTTGCCCTGCTGGGGAAGGATCCCGAGCTTCTCCGATTCCTTCTGCGCCGAGCGGACCTGGTCGTCGCATTCGGATGTCATTGCCGCGTGCCGGTCCTCGTCCCATCCGCCGAGCGTAACCAAATGCGCCTTCAGCCGCTCGATCGGGTCGCCGAGCGGCCAAGCCTTTGCTTCGTTCGTCGGCCGGTAGCCGGACGGGTCGTCGGAGGTCGAATGCCCCTCGGCGCGATAAGTGAAGAACTCGATCAAAGTCGGCCCGCCGTTCGCGCGGGCGCGCTCCGCCGCCCACTTCACCGCCGCATAAACGGCAAGCGCGTCGTTGCCGTCGACCCGCAGCCCGGCGACTCCGTAGCCGACCGCCCGCTGCGCAAAAGTCGCGCGTTCCGCCCCCGCGATCCCCGAGAAGCTGGAGATCGCCCACTGGTTGTTCACTACTGCGAGAATGACGGGCACATTATAGACGGCCGCGAACGTCATCGCGGAGTGGAAGTCGCCCTCGGCCGTCGCGCCGTCGCCGACCCAGCCCATCGCGATGCGGCTGTCGCCCTTGATCGCCGCACCCATCGCCCAGCCGACCGCCTGCGGGAATTGCGTCGCCAAATTGCCCGAGATCGAAAAGAAGCCGTGCGCCTTGTCCGAATACATGATCGGCAGCTGACGACCCTTCAGCTTGTCGCCGCGGTTCGAGTAGATCTGGCACATCATGTCGGTCAGCGGATAGCCGCGCGCGACGAGCAGGCCCTGCTGGCGGTAGGTCGGGAAGTGCATGTCCTCGCGATCGAGCGCCGCGGCGGCCGCGACGGCGATCGCCTCCTCACCGGTGCACTTCATGTAGAAGCTGGTCTTCCCCTGCCGCTGC
>DATCJM010000056.1:0-6286 GCA_036562805.1 Sphingomicrobium sp. | reverse complement strand
CATCTCAACCGCAGTCAAAGGCCATGAAAGGCGGCTAAATGCCCGTCACTCAACCGGAACCGCCGCGCATACAGGACGCGACCATGATGAACCGCATTGCCAAGCTCCTTCCGCCGCTCGCGCTCGTCGGCGCTCTCGCCCTGGTCCCCGTGACCGCCAGCTCCTTCGCTGCCGCGGATACGACCAATTACCAGGAGCTCGAGAAGTTCATGAGCGTCTACGAGCGGGTGAAGGCCAATTACGTCGATCCGGTCGACGACCACACGCTCATCAAGGGCGCGATCGACGGGATGCTCGCCGCGCTCGATCCGCATTCCAGCTATGCCGAGGGCGCCGATTTCGACCAGCTGAAAACCACGACCGACGGAAATTACGGCGGGCTCGGCCTGACGGTCTCGATGGAAGACGGGATCGTCAAGGTCATCGCGCCGACCGAGGACACGCCGGCGTGGCGCGCGGGCATCAAGTCCGGCGATTACATCACCCACATCAACGGCGAGTTCCTCAACGGAATCACGCTCGACCAGGCAGTCGAGAAGATGAAGGGCGACCCGGGAACGCCGGTAAAGCTGACCATCGTCCGCCCCGGCCGCGACAAGCCGTTCGACGTCACCGTGGTTCGTGAGCGGATCGAGCTTCACCCGGTGAAGTGGGAGATCAAGGACGGCATCGGCTACATCAACATCAACACCTTCACCGGCAATGTCGGAGAGTCGGTCAAGTCAGCGCTGATCGGAATCGACAAGGCGACCGGCGGTCATCCCCTTGGCTATGTCGTCGACCTGCGCTCGAACCCGGGCGGACTGCTCGACCAGGCGGTCGACGTCGCGGACGACTTCCTCGACAGCGGCGAGATCGTTTCCCAGCGCGGGCGCACCAAGGACGATATCGAGCGTTACTATGCGCGGCCGGGTGACATGGCGCACGGGCTTCCGGTGATCGTGCTCACCGACGCCGGCACCGCTTCGGCTTCCGAGATCGTCGCCGGCGCGCTTCAGGATCACCACCGCGCGCTGATCATGGGCGAGACCAGCTTCGGCAAGGGCTCGGTCCAGACCGTCGTCCAGACCGCTCCGGACGCGGCGCTGAGGCTGACAACGGCGCGCTATTACACGCCGTCCGGCCGGTCGGTGCAGGCGGGCGGGATCCAGCCGGACGTTCCCGTGCCGCAGCTCACCGATCCAGACTACAAGGACCGGATCGTGGTTCGCGAAGCTGACCTGAGGCGGCATCTGCTCGCGCAGTCGGAAGTGAAGGACAAGCTCCTCGAGAGCGACACCACCCCGGATCCGCGCTTTTCGGCCAAGCCGGACGAGCTGAAGAAAGAAGGGATCAAGGACTTCCAGCTCTATTACGCGCTGAACACGCTGAAGCGGCTTGGCAGTCCCGCGACGACGGCGGTTGCCGGCGGCTCCGGCGCCGCATCCAAGTCGCGCTAGGCCCAAACCGGTGAGCGATGCGGTCGCAATGCGGGCGGGCTCCCCTTACGCGTGGCAGCCTGCCTCCGCCGCAAGGGCGATCGCGCTGCTCCTGCCCGCCGCTCTCCTGATTGGCGCCTTCGGATCCCAATATGTCGGCGGGCTTCACCCGTGCGAGATGTGCTGGTGGCAGCGTTATGCGCATATGGTGGCGTTCGCGCTCGCGCTGGTTGCATTCACCGCGACGGCAGAGACGGGGCGCGCGCGCATGTTCACGCTTCTCGCGGCGCTCGCGATCGCGACTTCGGGCGCGATCGGCGTCTACCATGCAGGTGTCGAGGCGCACATTTTCCAAGGATTCACCCAGTGCACGGCGCTGCCGAAGGCGGCGTCGACTGCCGAGCTGCTGCAGCAGATCACGCACGCGCCGCTGGTTCGCTGCGACGAAGTGCAGTTCCGCTTCCTCGGCATATCCATGGCCGGATGGAATGCGATCCTGTCGCTCGGCGGCGCCGCACTCATCACGTTCCTGACCTTGAAGGCGCGGCGCGCGTGACATCCTGGCGCCCGGGCCAGCGGCGGGCCGACAGCGCGTCGATGCTGCGGGTCGACCAGGCCGGCGAATATGGTGCGACGCGGATCTACGCGGGGCAGCTTGCCGTGCTTCGTGCCAATTGCGCCGAAGCCAAGCTGATTTCGCGTATGGCTGCGCAGGAGCAGCGACACCTGCAACGGTTCGACCGGCTGGTCGCCGAACGCGGCGTCCGCCCTACAGCCCTTCAGCCGGTGTGGAATATCGCCGGCTTCGCGCTGGGTGCCGTCACGGCTTTGATGTCGCCGGAAGCGGCGCTTGCATGCACCGATGCGGTGGAGACGGAAATCGACCGCCATTATGGCCGCCAGCTCGACGATCTCGGCGAGGACGATCCCGAGCTCGCGCGCGACATCACCGAGTTTCGCGCCGAGGAAGTCGAGCATCGCGACACCGCCCGCGAAGCGGGTGCTCGGAACGCTGCCGGCTATCCGTTGCTGACCGCGGCCATCCGTGCCGGATGCAAGGTGGCGATCGGGCTTTCGAAGCGAATTTGAGGAACAAGTAGGAAGGCGGGCCGCTGTTGGCGCTGGAGACTCTTATGAGCAGGTTCACAACTCTGATGAGCGCGGGCTCAGCGGCACTGGCGGCCGGATATGCCGCGCTGCCGATGCCGGCCACGGCACAGGCGCAGCCGAACATCGCGGAGATCATCGTCTACGGCAACGATCCGTGCCCGCGCTCGACCGACGACCAGGTCGTCGTTTGCGCCCGCCGGCCGGAGACCGAGCGCTATCGGATCCCTCCCAACATGCGTCAGAGCGGAACGCCGCAGCAAATGCAGTCCTGGGCGATGCGGTCGAAGAGCCTGGAGACGGCCGGCAATACCGGGATCAACAGCTGCTCCCCGGTCGGACCCGCAGGCTATACGGGCTGCCTCGAGAAGCTGATCAAGGAAGCGCGCGGCGAGCGCAAGCAGCAGGCCGACGAAGAAAATCCGCCGCAATAAGCTGCGACCAGGGGGGGTCGGCTGATTGAGCGCTGCCGAGCAGCCGCAACCGACGGGCTTTTTCGGCCATCCGAAGGGGCTCGCTTATCTCGCCTTCACCGAAGCCTGGGAGCGCTTCTCTTATTACGGGATGATCTCCCTGCTGGTTCTCTACATGGTGAACCAGCTTCTCTTGCCGGGGCATGTCGAACAGGTCGCCGGGTTCGCGGGCTTCAGGGGCGGCATCGAGCGTGTCTTCGGCCCACTGACGACGCAGCAGCTCGCATCGCAGATCTTCGGCCTCTACGCCGGCTTCGTCTATTTCACGCCGGTCCTCGGCGGGTGGCTTGCCGATCGGTGGATCGGGCAGCGCACTGCCGTTGTGCTCGGCGCGCTGTCGATGGCCGGCGGTCACGTCGCCATGGCCTTCGACCAGAGCTTCCTTCTCGCGCTCCTCCTACTTGTGGTCGGCTCGGGACTCTTGAAGGGCAACATCTCGGCCCAGGTCGGAGGCCTTTACCCAGGCGACGAGGAAGCGCGCCGGACGCGCGGGTTCGTCATCTTCAGCACGGCCATCAACCTCGGCGCCGTGACCGGCCCGCTGGTGTGCGGCTTCCTCGGCACGCGCTACGGCTGGCACTTGGGCTTCGGCCTCGCCGCGCTGTTCATGCTGGCCGGGCTCGCCACCTATCTCGCCGGCTATCGCTACCTTCCGTCGAGAGTCGAACGGAAGGTGCTGGAGCGGACGGCGGCGATGTCCCGTTCGGACTGGAAAACCGTCGCCGCGCTCGGTGCCGTGATGGTGATCGCCATCTTCCAGTCGATTGCTTATTACCAGCTCGCGAACGTCCTCCCGATCTGGCTGCAGCAGCATGCCGACCTCAATGCCGACGGCTTCGCAATCCCCGTCCCATGGTTTTCATCGATCGACCCGCTGGCGAGCATGGTCAGCGTGCCTTTCCTGTTCGCCTTGTGGCGACGCCAGGCGGACCGGTCCGGAAGCGAACCCTCCGACCTTGGGAAAATCGGCATGGGAGCGTGGGTCTGCGCGCTTGCCAATCTCGTACTCGTTGGTGCGATTGCCTCTTCGAGCGCGAAGGTGCTGTGGGTCTGGCCGCTGCTCTATTGCGTGCTTCAGGGCGTCGGCTTCATTTATTATTGGCCCACGCTTCTGGCGCTTGTGTCGCGCTGCGCGCCGTCCAGGATCAATGCGACGATGATGGGCATCTGCTTCCTGGTGCTGTTCATCGCCAATAATCTGATCGGGTGGATCGGTACCTATTACGCGCAGATGACGCCGATCGGATTCTGGCTGATGCATGCCGGGATCGCGGCGGCGGGCGGCATTTCCATCCTGCTTCTGGGCCCGATGCTCAGGCACATATTGGAACCACGCGAGACGCACGGGCTAAGACCCGCTGCGCTGACTGAGGAGGTCGAACGATGACGGTTGCCGACGCCACACCGGACTATGAGGTCGGCGACAGCGACGACCGCGCATTCCTCGGCCACCCAAAGGGCCTCGGCTATCTCGGTTTCACCGAAGGGTGCGAGCGCTTCTCTTATTATTCGATGCAGACATTGCTCGTCCTCTACATGGTCAATTACCTGCTGATGCCGGGCCGGATGGACGGCGTCATCGGCCTTCGCTGGCTCCAGGCGCACGTCTATCACGGGATCGAAGGACAGCCGCTCGCATCGGCGATTTTCGGGACCTACACGGCGCTCGTCTACGGGACGCCGGTCCTCGGCGGAATCGTCGCCGACAAATGGCTTGGGCGGAACAAGACCCTGATCCTCGGCGGCGTTCTGATGGCGATCGGCCACTTCCTGATGGCCATTCAGTCAGCCTTCGTCTTCGCGCTGCTCGCGCTCCTGCTCGGCGTCGGCGCATTCAAGGGCAATATCGCGACGCAGGTCGGCGCGCTCTACGGCCCCAACGACCTCCGCCGCGCGATGGCGTTCCAGATCTTCTACATATTCATCAACGTCAGCGTGATCATCGCGCCGCTGATCTCGGGCACGCTCGGGCAAAAGGTCGGCTGGCATTATGGCTTCGGCTGCGCGGGCGTGGTGATGGTGCTCGGCTTGGCCATTTACCTCTACGGCCGGCGCTATCTTGCGCCCGAGGAAGCCGTGAAGGCGAACAAGAGGGCCGCTCCGGCCGAGCGTCTCGACCGCGGGGACTGGCTATGCGTTCTCTACCTCGTGATCCTCATCCCCGTCCTCGCGATTGCGCTGTTGACCAACCAGGAGATCTTCAACGCCTATCTGGTCTGGGGCGACCAGCAGTTCGACCTGACGTTGCTCAACCACACGAGCAGCTGGCTGATTACAGTCGATGCGGCCGTCAGCTTCACCATGCTGGTTGCAGTCGCGGCCTTCTGGAAATGGTGGGGGACGCACCACCGCGAGCCTGACGAGATCAGCAAGATCATCATCGGCAGCGCCTTCACCGTCGTCGGCGGGCTATGCCTGTTCATGGCGGCGCTGACTCAGCCGGCGGGCGGCAAGATCAGCCTGTTCTGGCCGATGATGTTCGAGCTGTTCAACAGCATCGGCTTCGCCCACACGCTGCCCATCAGCCTCGCTTTGTTCTCGAAGATCTCGCCGAAGCAGATCACGTCGACCGTGATCGGCCTCTATTACCTGTCGTTCTTCATCGCCAACGCCGTCGTCGGCTATGTCGGCGGCCTTTACTCCAGCCTGCCGACGACGACCTTCTGGCTGATCCACGTTGCAAGCGCTGCCTTCGGTTTCGTTGCGTTCGTCATTTTCAAGCTGGCGATCGGCAGCAGGATGCAGAGCACGGCCGAAGATCAGGCCGCGGCTCTCGGCTAAAGACTGACCTCGGCCACCTTTTCCTCGATGCCGGTTTCCGGCTTGCGGCCGAGAAGCTTGTTCAGCGCGGGCTTCACAAAGCCCTCGACATCGCTGAGCCAGATCTTGGCGTTCTCGACGTCGAAGCGGACGAGCGCGAGCTTGGGATCGTCCTTGCCTTCGTACCATTCGGCGACGATCGGGCTCCAAAGCCGGTCGATCGTGGCGCGGTCGTTGAGGATTTGGAGCGTGCCGCGAAGGCTCGCGAAAAGGTCGTGACCTTTCGCCGAGAAGGAGGCGATCGCCCGGTTCGACTGTCCCATCGCGCGCGTCAGGTCGTGATCATTCGCGGTGAAGATCCACAGCAGTCCGGCGTCTCGGTCCGCATCTTCGAAGTTGACGGTCATCGGCTGCGTTGCGCCGTCGCGCTCGCCTTCGACACCAAGCATGATGAATGGGCTGTTCTTCAGCGCGTCCCAGAATTTTTCTTCGATCTCGCGGTCGTCCGCCATTGGCTGCTCCTCGTTC
>DATCJM010000044.1:0-1957 GCA_036562805.1 Sphingomicrobium sp. | reverse complement strand
CGGGCGTTCACGGACCTCGGCGCCAAGGCGGTCGAGCCGGGGTTCGCGGTCATCGGCGTCAAGGCGCTGTTCGCCGGCTGGCTGATCGCGCTGATGGTGTGGCTGATGCCCGCATCAGGTCCCGCAAGGTTCTTCGTGATCGTCGCAGTCACCTGGCTGATCGGAGTGGCGCATTTCAGCCATGTCATCGCCGGATCGGTCGAAACGGGCTTCGCGGCGATGCACGGGGCAATCGGCTGGACCGACTATCTGTTGGTGTTCCTGCTTCCCACCTTCGTCGGCAATTCGATCGGCGGCGTCGTGTTCGTGGCCTTGCTCAACCACGCCCAGGTGAAGGCCGAAATCTGAGTTCGACGCCTGTCGCGCTAACCTGGATTAGCTGTCGCAACCCGTTGAAATCACGGGCGTTCGTCTGAGCCTAGGAAACAACAGATTTGGAGCAAGCGTGAACGTTCAGCCGCTCGAATGGACCAGGATTCTTCCCGGCTCGGCCAATGATCTAAGCTCGGCTTTGTCCGGTGCGTTTCAGCCATCGAGAAACATTCCCCTCGAATTGCAGTCGCTGTTGCGGCGGCTGGACGGTGGGGCTGCCCGGTTCAGCCCGCGCTGACAAAGCTGTCGAGAACCTTCTTGCGCCCCGCTTTCTCGAAATCGATCTCCAGCTTGTTCCCTTCGATCGCGGCGATGGTGCCGTAGCCGAACTTGCCGTGGAACACGCGCTGTCCGAGCGACAAATCGGTGCGGCCCTGGTTGCCGAGGCTGACCGCGGAAGCGCGCGCCTCGATCACTCGCTGCGGCTCGGGGTTGAAAGCGCCGCGCGCCGCGCGCTGCCACCCGGGACCGCGAGTGCTCGAGCGCATCGACTGGGCCGGGCCGAGATGGGCGAATGGATCGGCGCGCTCCGACCATTGCGCGCGCCACAGGCTCTCGCCGCCGGTCATCGTGGTTTCCTCCTCGATGTGCGGCGCGGGCAGCTCGCCGACGAACCGGCTCGGGATCGAGCTCGTCCACTGGCCGTAGATCCGCCGATTGGCGGCATGCATGATCGTGCAGCGGCGCCGCGCGCGGGTGATGGCGACATAAGCAAGGCGCCGTTCCTCCTCGAGCGAGGCGAGCCCGCCCTCATCCAGTGAACGCTGCGACGGGAACACGCCTTCCTCCCAGCCGGCGAGATAGACGGTGTCGAACTCCAGGCCCTTGGCGGCGTGGATGGTCATGATCGTGACCTTCTCGGCGCCGCGCGCTTCGTCATTGTCCATGACCAGGCTGACATGCTCGAGGAAGGCGCCGAGCGATTCATATTCTTCCATCGCGCGCGTGAGCTCGGACAGGTTCTCAAGACGGCCGGCGCTTTCGGCCGAGCGGTCGGCCTGCAGCATGGCGGTGTAGCCGCTCTCGTCGAGCACGATCCGCGCAAGCTCGGGATGAGGGAGCTTGCCCGCCATTTCACGCCAGCGGGCGAGGTCGGCGACGAAATTGCCGAGGCTGCGGCGGGCCTGCGGAGTCAGCTCGTCGCTCGCGAGGAGGTGGGCCGCGGCGACGAGCATCGGCTCGTGCGCCGCGCGGGCCTGGCGATGAATCGTCGCGACCGCCTTGTCGCCGAGCCCGCGCTTGGGCGTGTTGACCACCCGTTCGAAAGCGAGGTCGTCGGCGGGCGACTGGATCAGGCGAAGGTAGGCGATGGCGTCGCGAATCTCGGCGCGCTCGTAGAAACGAAAGCCTCCGATGATCTGATAGGGCAGGCCGATCGCGATGAAGCGCTCTTCGAACTCGCGGGTCTGGAACTGCGCTCGCACGAGGATCGCGACCCGGTCGAGCGAGCCGCCAGAGCGCATGTGCGATTCGACATCCTCGCCGACCCGACGCGCTTCCTCGGGTCCGTCCCAGACGCCGACCACGCGGACTTTCTCGCCGTCGCCGGCGTCCGTCCACAGCGTCTTGCCGAGGCGGCCTGCAT
>DATCJM010000022.1:0-4150 GCA_036562805.1 Sphingomicrobium sp. | reverse complement strand
AATATCGACGGCGAGGCGCTCCTGTGGGCCCACAATCGCCTGATCGCGCGGGCGGAGGAGCGGCGCATCCTGATGGTCATTTCGGACGGCGCGCCGGTCGACGATTCGACCGCGAGCGCCAACGGCGGGACCTATCTCGAGCGGCATCTGCGGCAGGTGATCGAATGGATCGAGAAGCGCTCGACGGTCGAGCTGATCGCCATCGGCATCGGCCATGACGTGACCCGCTATTATGAGAAGGCGGTGACGATCATGGATGCCGAGCAGCTTGCCGGAGCGATGGTCGAGCAATTGGCCGCGCTATTCGAAAACGCGTGAACGAAAACGGGCCCGGCGCAATACACGCGCCGGGCCCCCCTCGTTACGCGACGCGAGGGAAGGTCGTCCGTTTCCGGACCCGACGAGGAAAAGGGGAAAACCCCGTCGAATGAGACGCTTGTGCCCGATTCGCGGGGTATGGAGCCTGAACGCGCAATGCAGCGTTCGTTCAGGAAAATCCTTGGAAGTTCAGTCGGTTATCCGGCTCAGGCCGCGACCTGCTGCTTGAGGCCGGCGCGGGCGACCTGACCCCGTCAGGCCGCTTCGGCGACCTTTTTGGCAATCTCTTTCTTGAGCTTGCGGACCTTCGGCGACAGCTTGTCGTCGCTGGTCTTGAGGAGCCAGTTGTCGAGGCCGCCGACATGCTCGACCGAACGCAGGCCGTGCGTGGAGACGCGCAGCTTCACGCTCTGCCCGAGCGCGTCCGAAATGAGCGTGACGTTCTGCAGGTTCGGAAGGAACGTGCGCTTCGTCTTGTTATTGGCGTGAGAAACGTTGTTTCCCACCTGCCGGCCCTTGCCGGTCAGCTCGCAAACCCGCGACATGGTATCATCCTGATTTTTCTGGACGAGCCTCAAGGAGGCCCGAAGAGCGCCGCCCGTTAGCCGGTTGAGCCTGCTTCGTCAACGCCGAGACAGCATTGACGAGCGGCAACCACCGCGCGAGAGTTTCGTTAGCCGTCCGAAGCGATACGAAGGTTTCCAATGCGCGCGATCATCCTCATTCTGATCATCATCGTCCTGGTCGTCATTGCCGGCGTTGCGACGGGCTACATCGACATCAACCAGATCCGCGGCGCGAAGGCGCCGCAGATCTCGGCGACCCGCAACGGGGTCACCGCACAGGGCGGGCAAGCGCCTGCGTTCGACGTCCAAACCGGGTCGGTAAGCATCGGTTCGAAGCAGACAACGGTGAAGGTTCCCGCGCTGGTGGTGCAAAAGCCGGGCCAGAACCAGGCGGCCGCAACCACCAACAACGCGATGTGACTCAGCCCGTCGGCTCCGCTAGCCGGCGCTGATGGCGTTCCCGCTGCCGCCACCGATGCGCCGCGCGCTCGATCTCGCGCGAGAAGCTGCCGGCGCGGGTGAAGTCCCGGTCGGCGCGGTCGTCACCTGCCGGGACGCGATCATCGCCGAAGCGGCCAATACGATGCGCGGGTCGGCCGATCCCACCGCCCATGCCGAAATGGTTGCGATCCGCGCGACGGCGGCGAAGCTCGGCACGCCGCGGCTGGACGATTGCACCTTGTGGGTGACCTTGGAGCCCTGCGCGATGTGCGCTGCTGCAATCGCGCTGGCCCGGATGAAAGCGCTGCGATTCGGCGCTGAAGACCCCAAGGGCGGCGGCGTCGTCCACGGGCCGCGCATCTTCGCCCAGCCGACCTGCCACCACAGGCCGGACGTGCTCGGCGGGATCGGCGAGGAGGAATCCGCGGCGCTTCTCCGCAGTTTCTTCGCGGAGAGACGCTAACCGGTGTAGGGCAGCAGCCGAATCTCGACCCGGCGGTTGGCCGCTTTCTGCGTGTCGCTCGTTTCGGGATTGTAGAGGGGCGCAGTTTCACCAAGCCCCTTCGACGCGATGCGCGACTTCGCTACGCCGTGGCCGGCGAGGTAGGTCGCGACCGCGGCTGCGCGCTTGTCGGACAGCGCCTGGTTCACCTGCGGCGACCCCGACAAATCGGAGTGCGCGAACACGTCGACATAGGTCTCGTTGCGGTTCTTCACTTCGCGCGCGATCTCGAGCAGCGTCGCGTCGAACTCCGGCTTTACGCTCGCACTCGCCTCATCGAACGTGAGCGCAGCAGGGATCCGGATCACGATCCCGTTGCCGACCTGCAAGATGTCGAGGCCAATCCCCGCGGTCTGGGTGCGCAGCGCATTGTCCAGTGCCGCCATGTAGGCCGGCGCGGACGCGGCAGTGAGCGGGCGGATCTTGGCCGCTTTCATCTTCGCCGCGCGCGATTTGTGCCCGCCGATCACGTCGCCGTAGAGATAGGGCGCGTTGAGCCCGAGTGGGGTGAAGGCCGCCGGCCGCACCATCGGCGGCGGCGGTGCGGTCTCGCAGCCCGCCAGGGCGGTGAGCGAGCAACCGAGAAGGATCAGCGAGAGTTTGGATCGCGCGTGCACGTCGAGCAGCTCCGTAGCGGGAATGGGATCAGCGGCCAAACCGGCGCGCGGCCATGATGGTTCCGCACCTGAATCGAAGCGCTGCTTGTCGACCTTGGCCCTGCAAGGTTAGAGTCGTCCCGCAACGCCTATGAGCGATCATCTAGCGCCCATCCCCTGGCTCGACGTCCTCCTGCTCCTCGCGCTCATCGCTCTCAACGGCGTGCTGGCGATGAGCGAGATGGCGATCGTCTCATCGCGCGACGCTCGCCTGAAGGCGATGGCGCGGAGCGGCAGCAGCGGCGCTCAATGCGCGCTCGACCTCGCGAACGAACCCGGACGTTTCCTGTCCACGGTCCAGAGCGGGATCACGCTGATCGCCATTTTCGCTGGCGCCTTCTCGGGAGCGCATCTGGGCGAGCCGGCCGCCGACCGCCTCGAGCTTGCCGGGCTGTCGCCAGGCACCGCCCATACCATCGGGTTCGGCCTCGTGATTTTCATTACGACCTTCGTCTCGCTCGTGATCGGCGAGATCGTGCCGAAGCAGATCGCGCTCCGCTCTCCCGAGCCGATTGCCGTGATCGTCGCCAAGCCGATGAAATGGCTGTCGCGGATTACGCATCCGTTCGTGTGGCTGCTCGACAAGTCGAGCGCGTTGATCTTCAGGCTGTTCGGCCTCGACCGGGGTTCGAAGAACCAGGTCACGGCCGAGGAGCTTCACCTGGTCGTCGCCGAAGCGCAAACCGCCGGCGTCCTCGAAGAGAGCGAGCGGGCGATCATTTCCGGCATCGTTCGGCTCGCCGACCGCCCGGTGCGCGAGGTGATGACTCCGCGCACCGAGATCGACTGGATCGATGCTGGACTCTCGCCGCACGAAATCCACCAGGCGCTTCTCGAAACGCCGCACAGCCGGGTGCCGGTCGCCGACGGCTCGGTCGAGAATATCATCGGCGTGATCCAGATCCGCGACGTCGTCGCCGCGCTGCTCGAAGGCCGGCCACTCGACCTCAAGACGTTGTGCCGCACCGCACCGGTCATCCCCGACCTCATGGACGCGATGGATGCGCTCGCAGTGCTGCGCAGCGCCGACGTGCCGCTCGCATTGGTTCACGACGAATATGGTCATCTCGACGGGATCGTGACACCCGGGAGCATTCTTGCCGCGCTGGCGGGTGCCTTTGCCAGCGACCTCGACCAGAGCGACGAGCCGCCGCTGCTTGAGCGCGAAGACGGCAGCTGGCTCGTGTCAGGCGCGGCGAGCGCCGATCTTCTCTCCGACCGCCTGGGAGTCGCCATGCCCAGGGACCGCGATTTTTCGACCGTCGCCGGCTTTGCTCTGTCGGTGCTCAAGCATCTACCGGAAGTCGGCGAGAAATTCCGCCATGACGGCTGGAGCTTCGAGATTGTCGACATGGACGGCCGCAAGATCGACAAGCTGATCGCGTCACGGCCGCGGAGAAGGTCAGCGGCGAGCGAAGCCGAAGCGGTCTCCTAAAGCTTCCCGAACCTCTGCTCGAAGCCGTCGGTGTCGTTGCGGGCGAGATAATCGGCCTGCTCGACGATCCGGTCGCGGGTGATGCGGCCGCGGAAGGCGCCGAGCTGCGCGTCGAGACGGTCGACCTCGACGGGGGATAGCCCCGCGATCTGGCCGAAATTGTAGAAGCCGGCGGCGCGCAGCGCGTCAGCGAACTTGGGGCCGACGCCTTTCAGCATGCACAGGTCGTCGC
>DATCJM010000010.1:0-6329 GCA_036562805.1 Sphingomicrobium sp. | reverse complement strand
GCTCGAGATTCTCCCATAAGGCCTGCTTCGTCACGGCCAGCTCGTGGTGCTCGGTGCCGATGAATTCGGCCGCTTGAGCCGCAAACTCCTGCTCGCTGCGCTCGCTGCCAACGAAGGCGATCGAGAAGCTGTGCAGCTGAGCGTCCAGGTTTCGCTTCATCAGCCCGCCGACGAAGGCCGAATCAATCCCGCCGCTGAGATAGAGCCCGACCGGAACATCCGCGCGCAGCCGCAGGCGGACGGCTTCGTCGAGCTGCTCGAGGACGAGCTTCGCTGCCTCGCCCGGTGCATTGCCGAGCGGCTCGGTCACAGGCTCAGCAGTCTGCGCAGGGATTTCACCGGACCAGTAGCGCGTGACCTCCGCTTCCAAGGTGTCGAGGTCGACCGCCACGAAGCACGCCGGCGGCACATGCTCGATCTTCTCGAATGGAAAGCGAACCTTCGCCGGATCCTGCTCGAGAAAGGGATCGAGCGCGACTGCGTCGAGCTTCGGCTGCACGAGGCCGCTCGCGAAGATTGCTTTCATTTCCGATCCGAAGACGAACCCCTTGTCCATTCGCGAGAAATAGAGCGGCTTGATCCCGAAACGGTCGCGCGCGGCGATGAGAAGGCGCTTCTCCTTGTCGTAAAGCAGGAACGCGAACTCGCCGCGCAAATGCTCGAAGCAAGCGAGACCATATTCCTTGTAGAGATAGATGATGACTTCGGAATCGCTCCTGGTTTTGAATTCGTAGCCCTTCGCCTCGAGCGCCGCCCTGATCCGCTCGAAATCGTAGATCTCGCCGTTTGCAGAAAGAACGATCGAGCCGTCCTCGCTCTCCATGGGCTGCGCGCCGGTGACAAGGTCGATGATCGCGAGGCGAGTGTGCGCGATGGTCAATCCGACCTGTTCGTCGACGAACAGGCCGCGGCCGTCGGGGCCCCGATGATGCAGCGCCTGAAACACATTGTCGATGGCGCCATTGTCGAGACCGGGGCCCACCGCAGCAAAAATCCCGCACATTCCGCGGTATTACTCCTCGTAGAACCCGCTGCTTCTAGGCAGTCCGGTCCATTCGTGCACTCCGCTTCGATCGAGGACGGGGATTACACTTTTGTCATTTCACGCCTGTTCCACGGCCGCGGCTTCGCTGTAGACCTAGCGGCAATGGCAATGACGCGTCTCAGGCAAAGCGCCGAAAGGCTCGTCTATCGCGTCGCGGGCCTGCCGATAGCGTTGAACGGATGGCCGAACGATCCGCTGCGGCGCGCATTCGCCCGATCCTACTGGCGTCCTTCGAGCATCGGGCGATGGGCAGAGCTCATCGTTGCAATCGCGCTCTGGCCTTTCGCCGTTGCCGCGGCGTCGATCTGGTTCGGCTCGCGCAACGGCCCGCTCATCCGCAAGCGGACGGGGAAGCCGATCTCAGCGCAAATCGGCGAGCAGCTAAAGCTCTATCTGTCCGACGGCATCCTCGCGCCCTGGTATTATATCTTCTCGCTTCACGACGAAGGGGCGGCGCGGGCGCCGACCTTTATCCAACGGTTCGAAACCAAGACCTGCTATTTTCGAATCCTCAAGCCGCACAAGGGCTCGCCGCTGCAGAACAAGACGCGCTTTGCGGCTCACTGCGCCGCTCACGGAATCCGCACGGTCGATACAATCATGTCCCTGGAAGGTGCAGCACCGGCTGGGGCCCTCCCCGACCAGGACCTGTTCGTGAAACCGCGCGGCGGCCGCGGCGGCCGGGGCGCGGAACGCTGGGACAGGATCGCCAGCGGGAGCTTCCGCTGTCCTGGCGGCGAACAGCTCAGCTCTGAAGAATTGCTCCAACGGCTCGTCAGCCGATCGCGCGACGTGCCGCTGATCGTGCAGCCACGGCTGTCCCCGCACCCCGCACTCGCTCGGATCACGACGGGCGCACTGCCGACCTTGCGCGTGCTCACCTGCCTCGACGAAGCGCTCGAGCCCGAGGTGATGGCCGCCATGATCCGCACCTCCTTCGGCGCGAACCGGACGGTGGACAATCTCCATGCCGGCGGCATCGGCGCGCTGGTGGACGTCGCCTCCGGGCGCCTCGGTCCGTCGAGCAACCTGGGCGCCGACGCGCGTCTCGGCTGGTTCTCCGCTCATCCCGACACGGGAGCGCCGATCGAGGGCCTGGTCGTCCCTTGTTGGGAGGAGGTGAAGGCGTCAGCAGTCGCCGCTCATCGGAGCTTCGCCGACCGCATCGTCGTGGGCTGGGATATCGCGGTTCTCGAGGACGGGCCGATCATGATCGAGGGCAACGGCAACCCCGATCTCGACATCATCCAGCGCTTCATGCGCATCGGGCTGCGGGAACATCGCTTCGCGGCGCTCCTGGCGCATCACCTGCAAGCGCGAGAAGGCGCTTCGAGCGCGCACCGCCCTGCGAGCCAAACTACTGCGAATTAAGAGGAAAAAATGGTGGGCGTGGCAAGGATTGAACTTGCGACCCCTGCGATGTCAACACAGTGCTCTACCACTGAGCTACACGCCCACCCGGGTTGGAGATGGGGCATTTAGGGGTCTCGGTCCGACCGCGCAAGCGGCATAGGGGCCCAATCGACCCTCGCCTAAATGGCGTCGTCCTTCGCGGCTTCCGGCTCGTTGACCGGCTCGAGCTTGTCCTGCGTCCGCTGCACGAAGTCGCTTGCGTCGTGGCGCTCGTGGAGCTGCTCCGAAAGCTCGCCGGTGAGCTTGTTGACGATCCGGCCGCGCTTGACCGCCGGGCGCGCGTCGATCTGCTTCGCCCAGCGCATCAGATGCTTATATTCGTGCGTCGCAAGGAACTCGTCTGCGCCCGGATAGGACCGGCCGAGCGCGACCCCGCCGTACCACGGCCAAATGGCGATATCGGCGATCGTGTAGTCAGGTCCGGCGATATATTCGCTCTCCGCCAGCCGGCGGTTGAGCACGTCGAACTGGCGCTTCGCTTCCATCGAATAGCGGTTGATCGGATATTCGAATTTCTCCGGCGCATAAGCGAAGAAATGGCCGAAGCCGCCGCCGAGAAACGGCGCGCTGCCCATTTGCCAGAACAACCACGAGAGCGTCTCCGCCCGCTCGGGTCCGGCGGCAGGCAGGAACTCGCCGAATTTCTCCGCGAGATAGACCAGGATCGCGCCGCTCTCGAACACACGCACCGGCTTCGGACCGCTGCGGTCGACCAGCGCCGGAATCTTGGAATTCGGATTGACACCGACGAAACCGCTTCCGAACTGGTCGCCCTCGCCGATGCGGATCGGCCAGGCGTCATATTCGGCGTCGCGGTGCCCTTTTCCGAGCAACTCCTCGAACATGATCGAGACTTTCTGCCCGTTTGGCGTGGCTAGCGAGTAGAGCTGGAACGGGTGCTTTCCGACCGGCAAATCCTCGTCGTGGGTCGGACCGGCGACGGGGCGGTTGATGTTAGCGAACTGGCCGCCGCTCGGCTGTTCCCACGTCCACACTTTCGGAAGCACATAGTCTGTCATCGCGGTTCCTCTTTTTCTCTCCAGCCGACGGGGCAGCTAGGAACCGGACGTGGCGCTTTCCAGTGTCAGCGATGTGCCTATTCGAGGCCGGCGCCGATCGACAGGAAGCCCGGCAGCGGGCCGTTCCAGTCGCTCTTGATGTCCTCGACCACGGGTGAGCGTTCTTTCGCCTCGGGTTCCGGCTTGCGTGCGGGCTCGGATTTCCGGCTTGCCGGACGGTCCTGCTTCGCCGCGGCCTTCGCGGGCTTCTTGGCCGTCCGCTCCTTCGGCTTTGCCTCCGGCGCCCCGTCGGTCGATGGTTCGCCGACGCGCGCGATCTTGTGGCCGATCAGCTTTTCGATCCGGTCGACCGCTTCGCCGTCCGCACGCGCAGCGAAGGTTATTGCGGTGCCCTTCATTCCCGCACGCCCGGTGCGCCCGATGCGATGAATATAATCGTCGGGCTGCCACGGCACGTCGAAGTTGATGACGTGGCTCACCCCTTTGACGTCGAGCCCGCGCGCGGCGACGTCGGAAGCGACGAGGATGTTGATCTCGTCGTTCTTGAACCGGTCGAACTCGGCGATCCGGTCCGCCTGGTCCATGTCGCCCTGGATTTGTCCTGCAGCGAAGCCCGCGCGGCGAAGGCTCGACGCGAGCTCACGCACGGTCGTCTTGCGGTTGCAAAAGACAATCGCGTTCTTGAAGTCAGAGGCGCGCAGAATGTCCTTCAGCACGTCCTTCTTGTTGTCGGCGCGAACCTGCACGAGCTGCTGGTCGATGTTGATGTTCGCCGTCGCCGGCCGTGCAACTTCGACCCTTTTCGGGTCACTGAGGAACTTCTGGGCCAGCTTCTGGATCGGCGGCGGCATCGTCGCCGAGAAGAGCAGAGTCTGTCGGTTCTTCGGAAGCTTGGAGCAGATGTCCTCGATATCCGGGATGAAACCCATGTCGAGCATCCGGTCGGCTTCGTCGATGACGAGCAGCTTGCAGTCGGTGAGCATGATCTTGCCGCGGCCGAACAGGTCCATCAGCCGCCCCGGCGTCGCGATCAGTACGTCGACGCCTTTCTCGAGCGCCTTGACCTGGTCACCCATCTGAACGCCGCCGATCAGAAGCGCCATCGAGAGCGGATGATATTTCCCGTATTTCTCGAAATTCTCGGAAACCTGCTGCGCAAGCTCCCGCGTCGGCTCGAGGATCAGCGAGCGGGGCATTCGGGCGCGGCTCCGGCCTTCGTGGAGTATGTCGATCATCGGAAGGACGAAACCGGCGGTCTTGCCGGTGCCCGTCTGTGCGATCCCGACGAGGTCGCGCCCCATTAGGACCGACGGGATCGCGGCGCGCTGGATCGGAGTCGGGTCGTCATAGCCGCTGTCGGAAACAGCGCGGAGCAATTCTTCTGAAAGGCCGAGATCGGCAAAAGACATTGATTAATCCGGATGAATTAGTCGCTCGCGGCTCAATCGCCGGTGCGGAGACCGGCCTGTGCGAACCCTTCGAACTTGTCAAGAAATGGGCATTTGCAGTCGCAATTCCAAGATGGCGCCCGCTAACCGACAACGGCCGTCATTCGACATTACGCAATTTTCACTCCCTTGATTGTCGGCGGAGAAGCTAATTGGCCTTTGGTAGAAGACATGCCACGGGCCGATCCGCATCCGACGAATGCCAATACGGCGATCGCGCTGGTCCTGGCCGGCGCGCTTCTGTTTGCAGTGCTCGTGATTGCGGCGGAGCAGCTCAGGATCGAAACCCCCGCCTCCCCCCACGCGAAAAGCCTGCTCAAGCTGGATAGCACGCTCGGCGCGACGCTGGAGCCGCTCGACGAGCGCGCCGCGCGCGTCCTTGGCGGTGGCAGCCACGCGGACGAAATGGTGGTGACGAGCGTCGCAGCGGGCGGGCGCGCATCGACGGCGGGCCTCCGCGTCGGTGACGTCGTCGAGCAAGTCGACGGCGAAGACCCGGCCGACCTCGATGCCGCGATCGATGCGGTTGCAACGGACCCGACGCAAATCCTCATCAACCGCCACGGAACCCATGTTATGCTGAACGTGCGGGCGGCGGCCGGCGCATCCCGCCCCTGACCGCGCCAGCGAGGAGAGGCCGTGACGAAGAAGATCCTCGTCGTCGAAGACGACACGACCACTGCCGATTATATCTCGAAGGGGTTCGAGCAGAACGGCTATGTCGTCGACGTCGCGGGCGACGGTCGCGATGGTCTCTTTCACGCGACCGACGGCCATTATGCGGCGATCGTGCTCGACCGCATGCTGCCCGGGATGGACGGGCTTTCAGTCCTGGGGGCGGTTCGGGCGGCGGGCATCGACACCCCGGTCATCGTCCTTTCGGCGCTAGGATCGACCGATGAGCGCGTGAAGGGCCTCAAGAGCGGTTCGGACGATTATCTCGCCAAGCCTTTCGCATTTTCGGAACTGCTCGCCCGCGTTGAAGCGCTGCAGAGGCGGGGACCCTCGGGTGGTCAGCCAATCGTCACCTCGCTTCGCTGCGGCGACCTCACCATGGACCTGCTCGCGCGCAGGGTGGAACGCGGCGGCGCCCGCGTCGACCTCCAGCCGCGCGAATTCCGGCTCCTGGAGCTTCTCCTGCGCAACAAGGGCCAGGTCGTGACCCGGACGATGATGCTGGAAGAAGTGTGGGACTATCATTTCGATCCGGGCACGAACGTCATCGACGTCCATATCAGCCGGCTTCGCAAGAAGATTGATGACGGCCAGGCGCTGCCGTTGCTCCATACCGTGCGCGGTGTCGGCTACATGCTGAGCGAGACGGCTTGACGGCCTTCCCCTGGGCGCGGCTGCGGCTCCCCGCGCCGATCCGTGTCGCATTGATCTCGCTCGCGTTCAGCCTGG
>DATCJM010000009.1:0-12337 GCA_036562805.1 Sphingomicrobium sp. | reverse complement strand
GACTAGGCGCGCGCTCATGGAGCTGATCCGTGACGCCGACATCGACCCAGCGCCGCTCGCCGGAAAGCGGGTCGCGATCCTCGGCTACGGCAACCAGGGCCGCGCGCAATCGCTGAACCTCAAGGACAGCGGGATCGACGTCGTCGTCGGCCTCCGCGGAGGGTCAGGCAGCCGCGTCGAGGCTGAGGCGTCGGGCCTCGAAATCGCGCTTCTCGAGCACGCGGTCGCTTCGGCTGACGTGGTGATGATGCTGGCGCCCGACGAGATTCACGAGGCGCTCTATCGGGAGATCGAGCCGAACCTTCGGGAGGGCGCGGCGCTCGGCTTCAGCCACGGGCTCTCGGTCCGCTTCGGCTTCGTCAAGGCGCGCGCGGACCTCGACGTCTTCATGGTTGCGCCCAAGGGGCCCGGAACGGCGCTCCGCTCGCTCTATCGCGAGGGCAAGGGGATGATCGGCTTGTGGGCCGTCCAGCAGGACGCGACCGGTGACGCGCGCGGCATCGCCCTCGCCTACGGCCGCGCGATCGGATGCGGGCGCGCCGGGTTGATCGCGTCGAGCTTCGCCGAGGAAGCGGAAGCCGATCTGTTCAACGAACAGGCCGTCGTCTGGGGCGGCGTTCCCGAGCTTCTCGTCGCCGGCTTCGAGACGCTCGTCGCCGGCGGCGTCGCGCCCGAGGTCGCTTATCTCGAATGCGTTGGCGAGCTGCATCTCATCGCCGAGCTGATCGAAGCCCGCGGCATCGCGGGCATGAAAGAGGTCATCTCGAACACCGCCGAGCTCGGCGCACTGCTGGGCGGCAAGCGCATCGTCGACCAGAGCGTCCGCGACCGCATGGCCGAAGTGCTCACCGAAGTTCGCGCCGGCCGTTTCGCGGATGATCTGAGGGGCGAAGAAGCGAGCGGCTACGAGCGGCTCGAGAAAGCGCGCGCCGAAGCCCGCTCAGCGCTCATCGAGCAGACCCGCCGCAAGCTCGACGACAGCAGAGAACTTGAGCCGATCGTCTGCGACGGAAGCTGCATCTCCGGCCGGTCGCCGACGCTCGCGCGCTCGAGATAGACGCGCTGCATCCTGCGATGCGCCTTGGCGCTTTCCGGATCGGAAGCGGCGGCGGCGAGCTCCTGCTCCTCGGCGGCACGGCGCGCGAAATAGATGCGGTCCTGGTCGGCCATGCTGCCTCTCCTTCCGGGAAGCGGGCAGTCTAGCAGACCAACGGCCCCGCGTCAGGCCTTGGCCCGCTCGATCGCCTCCATCAGCACGCGCTGCGCTTCCTGGGCGTCGCCCCAGCGGCCGATCCGGACCCACTTGTCGGGCTCGAGGTCCTTGTAGTGGGTGAAGAAGTGTTCGACCTGCTGGCTGACGATGTCGGGCAAGTCGGAATGGCTCGCGATGCCGGAATAATAAGGGAAGGTCGAATCGACCGGCACGGTCAGCAATTTCTCGTCGCCTCCATGCTCGTCCTCCAGGAACAACACCGCGATCGGCCGCGCGCGCACGACGCAGCCGGGAATGAACGGTGAGCGGGCGACCACCAGCGCGTCGATCGGGTCGCCGTCCGGCGACAGCGTATGCGGCACGAAGCCATAATTGGCCGGATAGCGCATCGGCGTGTGCAGGATGCGGTCGACGAAGAGCGCGCCCGACTTCTTGTCGAACTCATATTTCACCGGCTCGCCGCCGACGGGCACTTCGATGACGACGTTGACGTTCTCGGGCGGATTGTCGCCGATCGGGATGAGGTCGATGTTCATGGTAGATGGCCGCCGGCCCTAAAGACCGCCAGTCCGAAGAACAATGCCGACAAGCCCGCGGCCACGCTGCCGATGACATAGCCCGCGGCCATTGCGTAGGCGTGGCGCTCGATCAGCAGCGCCGCATCGAGCGAGAAGGACGAGAAGGTGGTGAAGCCGCCAAGAAGCCCGGTCGTCAGGAACAGCCGCACATGCTGCGGAACGCCGGGACGATAGATGAAGAATCCCGCGAGAAGCCCCATCGCGAACGATCCGACGACGTTGACGATCAGGGTGCCGAAGGGAAAGCCGAAGCCGAACAGCTTCACCGCGCCGACGTTAACGCCGTGGCGCAGCGCGCCACCGATCCCGGCGCCGAGAAAGACAATCAGGTAAAGCATAACCCTCCTACTGCAGCACGAATGCGCCCGTAGGAGCCATCAGCCGATCGGCGGTTAAAAGGGAGACCCCATTCCCGGTGGCGCACTTAGCAGCGCAATGGTTTCGGACAAGCTACTTCCGCCCGAACAGCTTCTCGATTTCGCCATGGCCGAGCTTCACCCAGGTCGGGCGGCCGTGGTTGCACTGGCCCGAGCGCGGCGTGACTTCCATCTCGCGCAGGAGGGCGTTCATTTCGGCGACCGACAGGATGCGGCCCGCGCGCACCGAGCCGTGGCAGGCGATGGTCGCCGCGACGTGGTCGAGCTTGTCGCGAAGGCTCAAGGGGCCGCCGAGCTCCGCGATCTCCGCTGCCAGGTCGCTCAGCAGGCCGGCGACATCGGTTTTGCCGAGCGCCGCCGGGACCGAGCGCACGAGCATCGAAGTCGCACCGAAGCGCTCGGTCTCCAGCCCGAGTTCGGTGAGATCGGCCGACGCGCCTTCGAGACGGTCGCAGTCGGGCTCGTCGAGCTCGACCACTTCCGGGATGAGCAAGGCCTGCCGGGCGACCGCGCCGCCATCCCGCGCGGCCCGGATGCGCTCGAGTACAAGGCGCTCATGCGCCGCATGCTGGTCGACGATCACGAGGCCGTCCTCTGCTTCGGCAACGATATAGGTCGCCGCAACCTGCCCGCGCGCCACGCCAAGCGGGAAGCTCGGCACCGGCTCGACAGCGGGTTCGGCGCGAGCGGCGGGTGCTTCGGCGAACAGTTTGGTCCCCTCCCTGAACAGGGAGGCGCTAGGGGTGGTTGATGTCCGAACCGGGTCAATCCCGGTGAAGATATGCTCATGGGCATCGACCCCATTCGCATGTGACCCACCCCCTGGCCCCTCCCTCGAAGGGAGGGGAAAGCTGTTGCTGTTCGTCCACATGACCGGCGCTGCAGCTTGCTCGCGCGCGGCGCTTCGGCCGCTCTCCTCGTCGAGCGCGTGGCGCAAACCGCCGACGATCAGCCCGCGCACGGCGGACGGATCGCGAAACCGCACTTCCGTCTTCGCCGGATGCACATTCACGTCCACCTCCTCGAGCGGAACGTCGAGGAACAGAGCGGCGATCGGGTGCCGGTCGCGGGCGATCAGGTCGCGATAGGCGCCCCGCAGCGCTCCAACGAGCACACGGTCCTTCACCGGCCGTGAATTGACGAACAGGAACTGCTGGTCGGCCATGCCGCGGTTGAACGTCGGCAGGCTGATCACGCCGGTGAGCCGCATCCCGTCGCGGGTGCAGTCGATCCCGATGCCATGGCGGTCGAGCTCGTGGGTCAAAAGCTCGGCAACACGCATTGGCGGCTCGGCGGGCGCAAGAGTCAGGATCCGTCGCCCGTCGTGGTCGAGCGTGAATCCGACGTCGCTCCGCGCCATCGCGAGCCGCTTTACCGCATCGAGGCAGGCGGCATATTCGGCGCGCGGGCTGCGCAGGAACTTGCGACGTGCAGGCACCTTGTCGAACAGCCCTTCGACCTTGATGCGCGTCCCGGGCGGAAGCGCCGCCGGCCCCTCCCCTGCCGCGCTTCCGTGATCGACCGCGATACGCCAGCCGTCGCGGTCGCGCACCCGGCTTTCGAGCGTCAGGCGCGACACGCTGGCGATCGACGGCAGCGCCTCGCCGCGAAAGCCGAAGCTCGTCACGCGATCGATCGCGTCGGTCGGGAGCTTGGACGTCGCGTGACGCTCGAGCGCGAGCCGCATCTCGTCAGGGGCCATGCCGCAGCCGTCGTCGGCCACTTCGATCAGCTCCAGTCCGCCGGCATGGAGCCGGACGCTGACTTGATTCGCGCCCGCGTCGAGCGCGTTTTCGATCAGCTCCTTCAGGGCGCTCGCGGGCCTCTCGACGACCTCTCCCGCCGCGATTCGATTGATCAGCTCCGGAGGCAGCCTTCTTATTGACATGTTAAGGGTCTTATCCCAATCCGAACCGGCCGGCGAAGCACTGATTTTTCCAAGAAATTCAGACCGCATTCAATGGCCGGTGAGCTACCGGAAATTAATTCGCGGACAAGCGTTTGCGCGTCCGGGGGATATGCGGAGAACGGGGTCGGAATGTTCTGGAATCGTTGGTTCAAATGGATGTCGCACGACATGGCGATCGACCTCGGAACCGCCAATACGCTCGTCTACGTTCGCGGCCGCGGGATTGTCCTCAATGAGCCGTCGGTGGTCGCGATCGAAACCATCAACGGCGTCAAGAAGGTCAAGGCTGTCGGCGAAGACGCCAAGCTGATGATGGGCAAGACGCCCGACCAGATCGAGGCCATCCGTCCGCTTCGCGACGGCGTGATCGCCGACATTGATGTCGCCGAGCAGATGATCAAGCACTTCATCCACAAGGTGCATGGCGGCAAAATGCGCGCCTGGCGCTTCCCCGAAATCGTGATCTGCGTCCCTTCGGGATCGACGTCGGTCGAGCGCCGCGCGATCCGCGACGCGGCTTCGAATGCGGGCGCGAGCGCGGTCTATCTGATCGAGGAGCCGATGGCGGCCGCGATCGGCGCCGACATGCCGGTGACTGCTCCGATCGGCTCGATGGTCGTCGACATCGGCGGCGGGACCACCGAGGTGGCTGTGCTTTCGCTGCGCGGCCTCGCCTACACGACCTCGGTCCGCGTCGGCGGCGACAAGATGGACGAAGCGATCAGCTCCTACGTTCGCCGCAACCACAATCTCCTGATCGGCGAAGCCACGGCCGAGCGGATCAAGAAGGAAGTGGGCATCGCCAAGCCGCCGGTCGACGGCATCGGCAAGACGGTCCACATCAAGGGCCGCGACCTCGTCAACGGCGTGCCGAAGGAAATCTCGATCAACCAGGGCCAGATCGCCGAGGCGCTGTCGGAGCCGGTGGGGACGATCGTCGAGGGCGTCCGGATCGCGCTCGAGAACACCGCCCCAGAGCTCGCCGCCGACATCTGCGACCAGGGCATCGTGCTGACCGGCGGAGGAGCGCTTCTCCAAGGTCTCGACGAAGTACTCCGCGACGAAACGGGTCTTCCGGTGACTGTTGCCGACGATCCGCTCACCTGCGTCGCTCTCGGCACCGGCCGCGCGCTGGAGGAAGAGCAGTTCCGCGGCGTGCTCCAGACCGCATAGCGGGGCGCTGAGCAATGGCGACCGCGCGTCCCGGCTGGTCGCGTCGAGCGCAATATGGGCTGTTCTTCAGCTTGCTTGCGGTGATCGCCAGCATCGTCGTCGGCCTCATTCTCCTCATCGTCTCGCTGGTCGCTCCCGATGATTTCGCGAGCATTCGCGGCGCGGCGCTGGACGTGACGGGGCCGGTCGCCGGCGCGCTCCACGAGGTAACCGCAACGGCGCAGGGGCTGTCTTCCGGCGCCGGCGATTATTGGGATGCAGCGCGGCAGAACGGCGACCTCAAGCGCGAGAACCAGGCGATGCTCCGCCGAATGGTCGAAGCCAAGGCGATCTTCCAGGAGAACTTGCAGCTCAAGGCGACGCTCCAGCTGCGCGAGGAAGCCCATGACGCAATTGCTACGGGCCGCATCGTCGGATCGTCGTTCAACAGTCCGCGGCGGTTTGCCATCCTGTCCGCGGGTGCGCGGGACGGCGTTCGCGAAGGCATGCCGGTCCGGTCGCCCGACGGGTTGGTCGGCCGAATCATCGACGTCGGTCAACTGGCCTCGCGCGTCCTGCTTGTTTCCGACCGCACCAGCATCGTACCCGCGCGCCTTCTCAGAAGTGGAATCCCGGTCATCGCGCAAGGGCGCGGCGACGGCACAGTCGACGTTCGGCCTCTCGAAGTAGGTCGAAACCCCTTCAAGCCCGGCGACCTCATCGTCAGCTCGGGGACCGGCGGCCTCTACCCGCCGGCCGTTCCGATCGCGCGCGTGATCAAGTTGAAGGGCGATGGCGCCATCGGCCTTCCGCTCGCCGACCCCTCGATCACCAGCTTCGCAATCGTCGAGCCGGCATTCGAACCCGCCGCGGTCGCGGCCGAGAAGGAGCCGGCCTCCGCGGCCCCCTGATGGTCCGCGCCGCACTCTCGCAGCCGAAAAGGTTCGGGCAGGGACCGAGCCGGTACGCCTTGTTCGTGCCTGCCGCCACCGTCGTCGCCGCATCGTTGCTGGCGGCGCTTCCGATCATCTCGACGAGCGGCTGGTTCCCGGACTTCGGCTACCTTGCGCTGATCAGCTGGCGCCTCTTGCGCGCGGACCCCTGGCCAGCCTGGTGGGCAGGGCCACTCGGGCTCGTCAACGACCTGTTCACCGGATATCCGATAGGTTTTTCAATAGCTTTGTGGAGCGCGACAATGCTGGCGCTGGATCTTATCGATCGGCGGACCATGTGGCGCGATTATTGGATCGAATGGATGGTTGCGACGGTGCTGATCGCGATTGACGAATGGCTGCAGTGGCGGGTGGCGCGGCTCTCGGGGGCCGACCTGCCGTTCACGATGATGTTGCCGCAACTGCTCATTTCCATTTGCGCCTTCCCGCTGAGCGCCTGGGCGGTGTCGCGGCTCGACCGCTGGAGGCTCGGTCGCCGATGAAGCCGATCCGCATCACCAATACTCACCAGTCGATCACCTTCTCTCGGCGGATGCTCGTTCTCGGCGGCGCCCAGGCGGCGGTCGGCGGTCTGCTGATCGGCCGGCTCGGGTGGCTGTCGATCGTCCAGAACGAGAAATATCAGCTGCTGAGCGAAAGCAATCGCGTCCAGCTTATCCCCGTGCCGCCGCGGCGCGGGTGGATCATCGATCGCTATGGCAAGCCGATCGCAATCAACAAGGCCAGCTTTCGCGTCGACATAATCCCGCAGCAACTCGACAAGGACCGCGACATCCTGCCGGAGCTTACGCAGCTGCTCGACCTCGATGATGACGATGTCGATCGTATCAAGCGAGACCTCGTGCAATCGCGCGGATTTCAGCCGGTCTCGGTCGCCGACAATGTGCCTTACGAACAATATGCCGCGATCACCGTGCGGCTTCCTGAGCTCCCCGGCGTGGCCGCGTCGCAAGGGTTCACGCGCTTCTATCCGGGCGGGTCAACGGTCGGGCAGCTCGTCGGCTACGTCGGCGCAGCCTCGGCCGAAGAATATGAGAAGGAAAACAAGAACCCGCTGCTTCTCGTGCCGGGTGTGAAGATCGGCAAGGAAGGCCTCGAGAAGGTGCTCGAGCCGGTCCTGCGCGGACAACCCGGCGGACAGCGCGTCGAAGTCACCGCGCGCGGCAAGATCGTGAAAGAGCTCGATCCGAAGCCCGACATCAGCGGCGGAACCGTCCAGCTGACGATCGACTCCGACCTTCATCAATATGCCGCCCGCAGGATCGGCGATCAGTCCGCCTCCGTCGTGGTGATCGACGTTACGAATGGCGACATCCTGGCGATGCCGTCGATGCCCTCGTTCGACCCGAACAACTTCTCCGACGGAATCAGCCAGGCGGAATGGAAGATGCTGTCGGGCGACGACCACCTGCCGCTGGTCGATAAGACGGTCGAAAGCCTTTATCCCTCAGGCTCGACGATCAAGCCGTCCATGGCCCTCGCGCTGCTGAACGCAGGCGTCGACCGGAAGCAAATCGTCAACTGCACAGGCGCGTTCCAGCTCGGCAATCACACCTTCCACTGCGACCGGCGTCACGGCCCGCTCAACATGGACGGGGCCGTGGTCCACAGCTGCGACGTATATTTCTACACGATGTGCCTGCGCGTCGGGGCCGACAAGCTGGCGCCGATGGTCCGGTCGATGGGATTCGGCGAAAAGTTCGACCTGCCGTTCGATCACCAGCGCTTCGGTACGATTCCGGACCCCGAGTGGATGATGCGCAAATACCATCGCGAGTGGCAGGGCTACGACACCGTCAACATGTCGATCGGCCAGGGCATGGTGCTGATCAATCCGCTTCAGCTGGCGGTGATGGCGAGCCGGCTCGCGACCGGAAAGCGCGTCGTCCCGCGCTTGCTAAAGGGTCGGCCGCCGGTTCCGCAGACGCAGCTTGCCGTCGACCAGGACCATCTGGATTTCATTCGCAAGGCCATGTGGGGCGTCGTCGATCATGGCACGGCCGCCGCCGCGAAATTCCCGATCGACGGCGTCCAGATGGCCGGGAAGACAGGTACGGCGCAAACCCATAATTTGAGCGCCGGCGAGCGCGGCAATTATACGGCCGCAAGCTGGAAGCTGCGCGACCATTCGCTGTTCATGGGCTTCGTGCCGTTCGACAATCCGCGCTACGCGGCCGGCACCATCGTGGAACATGGCGGCTTCGGCGCCGCGGTCGCCGCTCCCTTGATCCGCGATACGCTGACGTTCCTCTACGACAAGCAGAAGGCGCTGGAGGCGCTGAACACGTTCGAGCAGAGTATCGGCGGACCGCTCGAGCAGCGTCTCGCCCGGAAAACGGCCGGTTGGCGTCAGGCTAACGGCCTGCCGCCACTCCCCGCCAAGCAGGCATGATCACATCCGCCATCATTCCGAAGCCGCTTGCGCGGCTGCCGTGGCGCTTGATCTTTCTCGTCGCCGCGATCGCGATATTCGGTCTCGTCGTCCTTTACTCGGCTGCTGGCGGTTCGGCCCAGCCATGGGCGGTGAAGCAGGGAATCGTTTTCCTGCTGTTCCTCGGAATCGCGATCGGGATGTCGTGGATGCGCGAGGCGACGATCAAGTCGATCACCTTCCCGCTTTACGGCGCGACACTGGTGATGCTGATCGGGGTCGAGGCGCTCGGTTTCGTCAGCAAGGGCGCACAGCGATGGCTCGAGCTCGGTCCGATCAAGCTCCAGCCGTCGGAATTCATGAAGCCGGCGATCGTCCTGACGCTCGCGCGTTTCTACGAGCTCGTCCCCGCGGGCGAGATCCGCAAATGGCGCGCGATCTGGCCTGCCTTCGCGCTCCTGTTCGTCCCCGCTTTGCTGATCCTCGTTCAGCCCGACCTCGGGACCTGCATCGTCGTCTTGCTGTGCGGCGTCACGGTGATGTTTCTCGCCGGCGTGCCGCTGTGGATATTCATCCTGCCTGCTGCTGCCGGCGCCGGCGCGGCGCCGATCGTCTACCATTTGATGCACGGCTATCAGCGCAAGCGGATCGACGTCTTCCTCGACCCCGAGAGCGACCCGCTCGGCGCGGGCTACCACATCGCCCAATCGAAGATTGCGATCGGCTCCGGCGGCATCTGGGGCAAGGGCTTTCTCCACGGCAGCCAGAGCCACCTCGATTATCTGCCCGAAGGCCATACCGATTTCGTCTTCGCGACGATGGCCGAGGAATGGGGCCTGGTCGGCGGCGTGCTCCTCATCCTTGCCTTCGCGATGGTCATCCGCTGGGGAATGAAGGTCAGCGTCAACGGCCGAACACGCTTCGCCCAGCTTGCGGCGGCCGGCCTGTCCGCGACGATCTTCTTCTACGTCGCCATCAACCTGATGATGGTCATGGGCCTCGCGCCGGTCGTCGGGGTACCCCTGCCGCTCGTCAGCTTCGGCGGATCGGCAGTCATGACGGTGATGCTTTGCCTCGGCCTCCTCATGGCGCTCGAGCGCCAGCAGCGAACCGGCTCGAGCCTGGGTTGAAATGCCGCGGTTGCGTACCACCTAAGCGCATGCTACCGGCGCCGCCGCTCAGGGCGCGTAAGAGCCGCCGGAGCATCCGCCTCACGGCATCCCAGGTTTCTTGGGGACGCATAGCTCAGTTGGTAGAGCAGCTGACTCTTAATCAGCGGGTCCTAGGTTCGAGCCCTAGTGCGTCCACCATTTTTCCCTTGAAATCCGTTTGCAAGATCAGAACTTGTTCCTCACGGAGGCGGAAGTTGCATGCTGCAAAGGTAGCACACTAGGTAGCGCTCCCGGAGGAAGTTACAGCCTGATCACTCGCCGCGCGCGGCGAAAGCGATTCTCAAGGCTTCGGACAAGCTCCGGACAGCGAGCTTGGACATCAGATTGGCGCGGTGGATTTCAACTGTCCGCGGGCTGATCCCGAGGTCATAAGCTATCGTCTTGTTTGGTAGTCCCTGCGCAAGGCCCTCGAGCACATCGCGCTCCCGCGGCGTGAGCGCCTGAAGACGCACCTCCGCGTCTTTCTTGCGGTCCTCGGTGGCCTCCTTGCGCGACAACCGCCGAAAGCCTTCCGCAAGTGAGGAGAACAGGGCTTCTTTCTCGAACGGCTTCTCGATGAAGTCGACCGCGCCCGCCTTCATTGCCTTGACCGCTAGCCCGACGTCCCCGTGGCCGGTCATGATGATCACGGGCAGCGCGACGCCCTTGTCTTGAAGCGCCTGTTGGACTTCCAGGCCATCCATGCCTGGCATGCGGATGTCGAGCAGGATGCAGCCTTCCGCGAGGTGACCAGCCTTCTTCAGCAGCTCGACACCCGATTCGTAAGAATCGACTTGGTGACCCGAGGTCTTGAGCATGAAGGCGACCGAGCGGCGCACGGCCGCATCGTCGTCGACGAGATGAACCAGCTTCACGTCAGAGCTCATTGTCTTCTCCGACGGCCGGAATGGTGAAATGGAAGATGGTGCCGGCATCGCGTCCGCGCTCACACCATATACGGCCTCCGTGCGCCTCGACGATCGTGCGGCAGATTGACAGGCCGATGCCCATGCCTGCCTGTTTGGAGGTGACAAAGGGTTGAAACAGCTGCGGCGCGATCGTCTCGCTGATTCCGGAGCCGGTGTCTTCGACGCTCACTGTGACCAACCCCGGAGGGCCCGAACTGCTCGATATTTTTAGCGAGCGCATCGGACTGTCTAGCATCGCTTCGATCGCGTTTCGGATTAGATTGAGGAGCACCTGCTGGATCTGGACCCGGTCGACGACTACCTTTTCGGCGTGCGGGTCGACACGTACCTGGACGTCGATCCCGTGCTCACGGCTGCCGATCAGCGCCAGAGCATTCGCTTCGGTGATCAGCTTCGGCAAGCTTTCGATGTGGCGCTCTGTTTCGCCGTGACTGAGGAAATCGCGCATGCGACGCACGATCTCGCCGGCGCGGATAGCCTCGGACGCGACTTCGCGCATCGCCTCGCGGGCCATCTCCAGCTTTTCAGCATCGGCTTTATCCTCGAGAAGATCGCTTGCGCCCTGGGAGAAGTTCGCGATTGCAGTCAACGGCTGGTTGAGCTCGTGCGCGAGTGAGGATGCGAGCGTTCCCATCTCGCTGAGCCGTCCGACGTGAGCCAGCTCCGATTGGAGATCCTGGAGCCTGAGCTCAGCCTGCTGCCGCTGCGTGATATCATGGATGAAGCCCGTGAAGATCCGCTTGCGGTCGACAAAAGCCTCACCGACAGACAGCTCCATGGGAAAGGTGTTGCCGTCGCGCCGCCGGCCCGTCGTCACGCGCCCGATGCCGATGATCTTCCGCGTGCCCGTGTCACGGTAGTTCTTGAGATAACCGTCGTGCCGCTCGCGATCCGGTGAAGGCATTAGCATTGACACGTTTTCTCCGACGACCTCCTCCTCGGCATAGCCGAACATCTTTTCGGCGGCGGCGCTAAATGAAAGGATGATTCCCATCTCGTCGATGATGATCATGGCATCCGGGACAGTCGCCAGAATCGAGCGCAGATGCGCCTCGGTCGCTGATTTGCCTAAGGATTTCAGATACACCCCGTCACCCCAGTAACGATTGTAGGACCGGTCGGCGCGAGGCGCCAGACACTCCTGCACCTAGCGAATGCTCGCAACCGTGAATGGAAGCACACCGCCATCGGGCTCAAGGACAGAGACCTGGTCCCCCAACCGGATCGGCTGCCCGCCAAGCAGCAGCAGGCGATCGGGACCGCCGTTGCAGCGCAAAGCCCAGCCACTTTCGATCGGAACGACGTTCCCCGCTTCATCCGGTTCGGTGGACCAGTAGCGACGGACCGTCGCCTGATGCGGTTTGAGTGAAAACAGGGCCCGGTCAATCTGGCCTTCGCCGTCAAGCGGAAGCAGAATCAAAAACCCGCGGCTGACGGAACCGCCTGGAAATCCCTCGCTTCTGGCGAGCTCCAGCCGAATCTTCTTCCATTTGTCCATGGTTCGTCAAATGGCTCGACGCGCGGCGCGGGGCGATACGCAATGATACGGGGTGCAAATCACGCCCAGCAGGCTGCTGAAGCGTAAGGGACTGCCGGTGTGAGCGGACAGACCTGATGCCCGCGCCCGCTCGATCCCGGTTGAGTATCCTTCCGGATCATCTTCCACTCCATCTTCGGCGAGTTGAGGGGGCGCCGGATAAAGAC
>DATCJM010000318.1:0-2712 GCA_036562805.1 Sphingomicrobium sp. | reverse complement strand
CAAGTCGGGCGCCAAGGTCGGCACCGCGCAGGTCCAGATGGGAAGCTCGAGCGACGTGGCGCTCGTCGCGCCGCGCGATCTGGCAGTCACCGTTCCCGCAGGGCTGGCGAGCGGCGCGACCAGCATGAAGATCCGCTACCAGGGCCCGCTGATGGCACCGATCGCCAAGGGCCAGGAGGTCGCGCAGCTGGTGATCACGACCGGCGATACGCCGCCGCAGGTGGTCCCGCTGGTCGCTGCTGACGACGTCGGGCGCGCCGGCTTCTTCGGGCGCATCTGGCTCGGGCTCAAGCAGCTCATCTGAGCCGGCGTGGACCGGGGCAGGTTCATCACGCTCGAAGGCGGGGAAGGAGTCGGCAAGTCGACGCAGGTGCGGGCGCTTGCCGAGGCGCTCCGGGAGCGGGGAATCGACGTCCTCACCACCCGCGAACCCGGCGGGAGCGAAGGAGCGGAGAAGATTCGTGAGCTATTGCTGGAAGGATCCGTGGAACGATGGGGGCCGCGGGCTGAAGTGCTGCTCTTCGCCGCCGCCCGGGCGGACCACGTGGACAAAAGCATTCGTCCGGCTCTGGAAGCTGGTCGCTGGGTGCTCTGCGACCGCTTCATCGACAGTTCCTTAGCCTATCAGGGCGGCGCCGGTGGATTGGGGCTCGAGAACGTCCGGGCGCTCAACGTGGTAGCCGTCGGCGACCTGTTTCCCGATCGAACGTTCGTTCTCACGCTCGACACTGGAGCGGAGCGGGCTTTGACGAGGGACGGAGGCTCGAGCGACCGCATCGGCGGCCGCCCGGACGATTATCATCGCAAGGTCGGCGCGGCGTTCCGGATCGTTGCCGCAGAGGAGCCGGAGCGAGTGAAGATCGTCGACGCGTCCGGCACACCGGAACAAGTTACCGCGCGTCTGCTGGACGGCCTCACGGACATCCTTCCGTGATCGTCGGCCAGGACCGCGCGGTCGAGCAGTTCGCGTCGGCTTGGGCGACCCGCAAGCTCCATCATGCGTGGGTTCTCGGTGGGCCGAGGGGCGTGGGCAAGGCGACCTTCGCGCACGCGGGGGCGCGGCGGGTGCTTGCCGATGGCGCCGGCCCACCCGTTGAACTTCCAGCAATTGAGACGCCGAACGACCATCCGATGGTGAAGCTGGTCGAAGCCGGCAGCCATCCCGACATGCGCTGGCTCGAGCGACTGCCGAAGGAGAAAGGGGAGGGCCTCGCTCGCGACATCAGCGTCAGACAGGTGCGCGAGCTCGGCGAGTTCATGGGGATGACGGCGGCGCTGTCGCCGTGGCGCGTCGCCGTGATCGACAGCATGGACGAGCTCAATCGAGAAGCATCGAACGCGCTCCTGAAGATGCTCGAGGAGCCTCCGCCGAACACGATCTTCTTCCTCGTCAGCCACGCGCCCGGGCGGTTGCTGCCGACGATCCGGTCGCGCTGCAGGCTGCTTCAATTCGACCCGCTCGACGACGACGCCATGACGTCAATCCTCGACCAGAAGTCGCCGGAACTCAGCGCGGGCGAGCGCACGCGGATCATCGGTATGTCATTCGGCTCGGCCGGACGGGCGCTTGCCTTTGCGCAGCTCGGGCTCGCCAAGATCGAAGAGGCGGCGCTGGCGATCATCCGCCAGGGCGACCCCACCAATGCGCGGCGCGCCGAGCTCGCCAACGATCTTGGCAAGAAGGCGTCCGCCGAGCGCTACGCCGCATTCCTCGACCTCGCGCCGTCGCTGATCGCGCGCGAAGCACGGGGCCTGCGCGGCCAGGCGCTCGAACGGGCGCTCGACGCTTATGCGAAGACGCGGGAGCTTGCCGCTGTCGCGCCGCGCGTATCGCTCGATCCCGCCGCGACGGTGTTCCAGATCGGGGGTTTCCTCGCCCACGTGGCTCCCGAGGGTTCCTTGAAGCGCTAGGGGCAGGCGGCTAGGGCGGGCGCAAGCATGTCCGACCCGTTCTACATCACCACCGCGATCAGCTACCCGAACGGCCCGCCGCACATCGGGCACGCGTATGAAGCGATCGCCGCCGATGCGATCGCGCGCTTCCAGCGCCAGCAGGGCCGCGACGTGCGCTTCCAGACCGGAACCGACGAGCATGGCCTCAAGATGGCCCAGGCGGCCCGCGGCGAAGGCCTCGAGCCGCGCGCCTTGGCGGACAAAATGTCGCGTCTTTTCCAGGGCATGTGTGACACTCTTAACGTCTCATATGACCGTTTCATCCGCACGTCACAGCCGGATCATTACCGCGCGAGCCAGGCCATCTGGAAGGCGATGGAGGAGAGGGGAGATCTCTACCTCGACCGCTACGAAGGTTGGTATTCGGTCCGCGACGAAGCTTATTACGAGGAAGAGGAGCTGAGCGTCGGCGAGGACGGCTCGAAGGTCTCGCCGCAGGGAACGCCGGTCGAATGGACGGTCGAGGAGAGCTGGTTCTTCCGCTTGTCCAAATATCAACAGCCGCTGCTCGACCATTATGCGGCCAATCCCGACTTCATCCAGCCGGACAGCCGGCGCAACGAAGTGCTGCGTTTCGTCGAAGGCGGGCTCAAGGATCTCAGCATCTCGCGCACCAGCTTCGACTGGGGCGTTCCGGTGCCGGGCAGCGACAGTCACGTGATGTACGTGTGGCTGGATGCGCTCACCAATTACATCACCGGCCTCGGCTATCCCGATGATACGGAGCTGTGGCGGCGATTTTGGCCGGCGAACCTGCAC
>DATCJM010000298.1:0-2937 GCA_036562805.1 Sphingomicrobium sp. | reverse complement strand
CTCGGGCAAGATCGAAATCAACGGCCGCGACCAGGAGATCTATTTCGCGCGTCCGACGCTTCGCCTGGTGATCAACCAGCCGTTCGGCATTGCCGGGCGCGATGGCCAATACGACGTCGTCGCGACGGTCGTCGGCGGCGGGCTCTCGGGCCAGGCCGGTGCGGTCAAGCACGGCATCGCCCAGGCCCTCACCCGGTTCGAGCCGGCGCTTCGCGGCGTCGTCAAGCAAGCCGGCTTCCTGACCCGTGACCCGCGCGTCGTCGAGCGCAAGAAGTACGGTCGCGCCAAGGCCCGCAGGTCGTTCCAGTTCTCGAAGCGCTAAGCTTCGTCATCACCGGTTACGCGAGGGGCGCTTCGGACATTCCGGAGCGCCCTTTTCGCAAAGCGCCGGGCCTACCTCCGGTGCGATGTCGTCTTGAACACGGATCCGTCCGCCGGGTCGCGGACGATCGTCACCAAGGACTTGCCGTCGGGCGAGAGATTGTAGGTTCGCTCGACTAGCGGCTTGCCATTCAGCATCACCGTCTCCACCCTCGTGCGCGCACCGGGTGCACGGACAGTCGCCTTGAAGATGTTCTTCCCGTCGCCCGTAACTGGAGCAGGAGGGCCGCCGATCGTCGCGGTATAGCGCCCGTGACGAAAGTCGATGCGAGTAAACTGCCGCTTGGCTTCCTTAAGTCTCACGGACCGATATTCGACCGGAACCGCAACATAGTGCAGCCCCAGCCACCGGCCTGAAACGACGTGTGCGCCCGCAGGAGCAGGGGCGACGCGCTCGGCCAAATATTCGGTACGCAGCCGCTTTGCGTGTCCCGGCCATTTGTCGAGCGACACGTAAGTCGCCGTCTTTCCGTCCGGCGCGACTGTCATCGTCGTTCGACGTTCCATTTCATGGTCGAGCACTCGGCTGACCATGGTCCGCGGTCCGGTAATCACCGCTGATTCAGAAATCACCGAGATGTCGCCTGGAATCGGACGCATCTTTCCGTCCGCAGGATAGCTCCGGGGCGGGCGGCAGCTTTGGCATTTGTACATGCCGTTCGCGACCAGATAATCGTCGAAGCCGGCTTGCCCCATCTGCGTATCAAGATCGGTGACCCACAGGCCATCGAAGGGACTGCGAGCCTCGGCACGCGCCCCAACAATCGAGAAGGCCGCTGCAAGAATTAGCGCTTTCAACGCTGTCCCCCTGCGAATGCTCACTGCGCCGGCAGCATCCGCGCGAAGAAGTCCGCCGTCGCGCCGTCCGCCGCGAGCCACGAATGCCACCTCAGGAAGCCGTGGATCTCGTTCGGGATCACGAACTGCTCGAAGGGCAGGTGCAAGTCCTCGAGCCGGCGGGCGAGGTCGATCGTCTCGTGAAAATGGACGTTGCGGTCGTCGTCGCCCTGGATCAGCAGCACCGGCGAGCGCCACTGGTCCATCGTCGCGATGGGCGACGAATCGAACGCGACCTTCATCGCTTCCTCGGCATCGCCCTTCTCGAAGCGCTTCGGTTGCTTATCCAGCCGCTCTCCCAGCGTGTACGACCAGTCGTGGACCCCGTGCAAATCCACTCCGGCCTTGAAGATGTCCGAGTTGCGGGCGAGGCCCATGGCCGTCAGATAGCCGCCGTAGGACCCGCCCCAGATACCGATCTTGGCCGGGTCCACGTCGCCGAGCGCCTGCAGATATTTCGCGCCGGCAAACACGTCTTTATACTCGTCTCCGCCCGCGGCCCCCGAATGCGGCGGGTGGTGGAAATCGTGACCGTAGCCGATCCCGAGCCGGTAATTGACCGACAGCACGACATAGCCGTGGTTGGCGAGATATTGGTTCACCGCATAGCTGTTGCTGTAATAGTCCATGTAGTGCCAGCCGAGCAGCATCTGCCGCGGCGGCCCGCCATGAACGAAGATGATCCCCGGCTTCTTCGTGCCGCTGCCGTTGTCGAACAGCTGCCCCTCGACGGCGAATCCATCCGCCGATTGGAAGGTCACGGCGCGCGGGGCGATCAGTTGGCTTTGCGGAAATTCACTCGGCACGCTGCCCGCGCCGAGATCGTGCCGGCCACTGCCGTCCATGGCAATCTCGGACACTGATGGTGGCGCAGCAGCGCCGGCGTCGATGAAGGCCACGTCGGTCGAGTTCGCCGCGACCGGCGACCATTCGAGGCCGGGCCCGCTCGTCAGCGCAACGGGGGTCGGCGCATCGACTGGCACCCGGAAAAGATGGCGGCGATCCTCGTCGCCGTTCGTCGCGCCCGTGTTCGCATCGAAGATGACGGACTTCCGGTCGCGGCTCATCGCCACATGCTCGACCATGTAGTCGCCGGGCGTGAGCAGCGTGGGCGTGCCCCCGCTCGCGGGAATCGAATAGAGGTGCGGCCAATTGTCGAGATCGGCGAGAAAGATCAGCCGGTCGCCGTCCGCCCAGTTGAGATTCACCTCGCCGGCCGTCTGCGGGAATGAGCCATGGAGCGTGTCCGGGCTCTGCCACACGCGGCTGGCGTGCCCGCTCGCGACATCCGCCACCCATAGCGAGAAGGGATCGGGCGTCCGCTTGAGCAGAGGCCTGGGCGCGCCGCCCCTGCCCTGTTGCCGCGCGAATGCGATGCGCTTGCCGTCCGGCGACCATCGTGGATAGCCGTCCCGATCAGTCGATGGCGCAAGATAAGTCAGCGTCTTCGTCGCAAGGTCGTACACGCCGACGAAGCTGTGATCGTCGCTGTCGCGGTCGGAGACGAAGGCGAGTTTCGACCCGTCGGGCGACCATCGGAGATCTCCGTCATCGCCGCGATCGAAGAACAGGCGCTTCGGCTTGCCCTTGCCCGCGAGCGGTGCCGTCCACACCTGGTTATCGCTGATGTAGGCGAGCTCCCCGCGCGACGAAATCGCCGGCGCATCTCCTTCCACGACTTTGACCGGCGCTCCGCCCGACAGCTTCGCCGCCCAGATC
>DATCJM010000292.1:0-4887 GCA_036562805.1 Sphingomicrobium sp. | reverse complement strand
TTTCACCATCGACCACGGCAGCGACGAGGAAGCGGCCGCGCTTCGCTCGCAAATCCTCAAGCGCTCCGCCGACGAAGGCCTGCGCGTTTTCTCGGGAAGCTGTTCCGAAATCTATCTCGAAAAGGCGTTCGACGATCTTCCGCGCGCCGATTGCCCGGTGTCCCGCTCGCTTGGCGCCCGCAGCCTGATGGTCGAGGTTCACCCGACGCTGCGGCCCGACCTGCTCGAGCGCCGTGCGGAGCGACTTGCCGCGATCGTTCGCCACGTCCTCGGGGCAGCCTGAGAGCGACGATGGTCTGGCAGCTCCTCAAGCTCCTCCCGGCGCTCAGTCGCAGCAAGAAGCGCACGATCCTCGTCGCCTACGACCTTGCCGCGATGATGCTTGCGCTTTGGGCGGCCTTTTCGACCCGCCTCGGCCTGCTCTACGTGCCGGACAGCCGCAGGGTGCTCGTCTCGGCGGGCGTTTCCTTCCTTGTCGGGCTGGTCGCGCTCTACCGCCTGCGGATCTACCACATCGTCCTTCGCTACTTCGACCTTCGGACGGTGACCCGAATCCTCACCGCCGCGGCGATTGCGTCGGTCGCCTGGGTGATCCTCGTCTACGTCGTCAACGCGCGCATCACCGAAGCGAACATCACCTTCGAAGTGCCGCGCTCGGTCGCCTTCATCTACTGCGGGTTCCTGTTCCTGCTGCTGTTCATGGGCCGCTACTTCATGGCGCTCGTTCTGTCCGGCGCGGACCGCGAGCGCGTCGTGCTGGACCCGAACGCGAGGAAGATCGTGATCTACGGCGCCAACGCAACCGGCATCAGCCTCGCCGATTCCGTCCGCGCTTCGCCCAACTACGTGCTCGTCGCCTTCATCGAGCCGGACTCGGCGCTCCAGGGCCAGGTCGCCGCCGGCGTGCCCATCTACGGACCGGAGGCCCTTTCGAGCCTTGCCGGCTCCGGCAGCGTCGATGAGGTCTTCCTCGCCATGCCCAAAGCGTCGCGCTCGGAGCGGCTCGACGCGATCTCGCAAGTGCGCGAGCTCGAGCTGGACGTGAAAACGGTGCCGGCGCCCGAAGAGATCGTTTCGGGCCGCTTCACGGTCAGCGACATCCGCCCGATCGACGTCACCGACCTCCTGCGCCGCGACCCCGTCGAACCGATCGGCGAACTGATCAGGGAAGCGGTCGAAGGACATTCGATCCTCGTCACCGGCGCCGGCGGGTCGATCGGGTCGGAGATCTGCCGCCAGGTCCTGGCCACCCATCCGGCCAAGCTCGTCCTCCTCGATCACAGCGAATTTGCGCTCTACCAGATCCACGAAGAGCTGCTCGAGCTGGCGGAGAAACTGCCGCACGTGGCTCGCGCGGAGCTGGTTCCCGTCGTCGGGTCGATGCTCAACGAGCGCCTCGTCCGCCGGATCATCTCCGAGCACAAGATCGACACGCTCTTCCATGCCGCCGCCTACAAGCATGTGCCGCTGCTCGAGCGGAACGAGCTGATGGGCGTCGACAACAATGTGTTCGGCACGCTGGCCGTCGTCCGCGCGGCCTTTGACGCCAGGCTGACGCGGTTCACCATGATCTCGACCGACAAGGCGGTCCGTCCGAAGAGCGTGATGGGAGCGAGCAAGCGCGTCGCGGAGCTTGCGGTTCAGGCCTATGCCAACCGGGCCGAATGCGAGACGCAATTCGCGATCGTCCGTTTCGGCAACGTCCTCGATTCGTCCGGCTCGGTGGTCCAGCGCTTCCGCCGGCAGATCCGCGCAGGCGGGCCGATCACCGTCACGCACAAGGACATCACCCGCTTCTTCATGTCCATCCCCGAGGCGACCCAGCTCGTTCTGCAGGCGAGCGCCATGGCGAGCCAGGGCGAAGTGTTCGTGCTCGACATGGGCGAGCCGGTGAAGATCACCGAGCTTGCGCGGCACATGGTGAACTTGTCCGGGATGAGCGTCCGCGACGACGACGATCCCACCGGCGATATCGAAATCTGCTATGTCGGCCTACGCCCGGGAGAGAAGCTCTACGAAGAGCTGTTCCTCGGCAACGACCTGGTGACGACGAGGCATCCCCGCATCCACATGGCTCGCGAACGCGTGATCCCTCACGCCGAGCTCGAACGAATGCTTGCGAGACTGCGCGACGCGATCGAGATCGGCAATTGCGCCGTGGTCCGCGGCCGTCTCGCCGAGATCATCGCCGACGAGCATGAGGAAGGCCGGATCACCCTGGCGATGCCGCGGCCGGGCATTTCGCTCACGGATGCCTGAGCGCCTCGTCGTCTTCGGTTCCGGCGGGCATGCAAAGGTCGTCGTCGAGGCTGCGCTCGCCAGCGCGCCGCACCGCGAGATCCTCATCCTCGACGATGCGGCGCGTCCCGACGACTTCGCCATCTTCCGAATTCCGGTCTCCGGCACGCGCGATCGGCTCGATCAGTTGCGCGGATCGCCTGTCATCGTCGCCGTTGGAGACAATCGTGCGCGCGGCGAGCTCATCGCCTGGCTCCGCGACCAACGGCATGAGCTCGAAGCGATCGTCCACCCTCGCGCATTCGTCGCCGACTCGGTGGACCTTGGCCTTGGCGTCTTCGTCTCTGCCGGCGCGGTGATTATCGCCGAAGCGCGCATTGGCGCCGGCGCGATCGTCAACACCGGTGCGACCGTCGACCACGATTGTGTGATCGGCGAAGCCGCGCATATCGCCCCGGGCGTCCACCTCTGCGGCAACGTCCATATCGGCGAGCGCACGTTGATCGGCGTCGGCGCCGCGATCCGTCCCGGGGTTTCCGTTTGCGACGACGTTATCGTCGGCGCCGGATCGGTCGTCGTGCGCGACATCGAGACTGCCGGCACATTCGCCGGCAATCCCGCTCGTCCATTGCGCTGAGCCGGTGGCCGGCAAGCGCGTTCTCGTCGTCGGCTCCTTCGCGCCGTCGTTGATCCGCTTTCGCGGACCGCTGATCGCGGCAATGGTCCGGCAAGGACATCAGGTCGTCGCTGCCGCGCCGGCGATTGAGCAGGCGACTGCCGATGCGCTTCGCGATCTCGGCGCGGAAGCGGACGATATTCCGCTGTCCAATGTCAGCCTGAACCCCTTGGCCTGGCTCCGCTCGCTCGGCGCAATGCGCAAGCTCATTCGCAATCATCGGCCCGACGTCCTCCTCGCATACACGATCAAGCCGGTCATCCTTGGCGCATTGGGCGCCAGGGCCGAACGAGTGCCCACGATGGTCTCGCTCATCACGGGGGCCGGCTATGCTTTTACTGGTGGGCGAGAGCTGCCGCGGGCTGTCAGCCGCACCGTCGCGTCGCTGCTCTATCGCGTCGCGTTGCGCCGCTCCGACGTGATCATCTTCCAGAATTCCGACGATGAGCGTCTCTTCCGCGAGCTTGGGCTGGTTCCGTCGGGGCGCGACACGCACGTCGTGAACGGCTCCGGGATCGATCTCGACCATTTCAGGCCGACGCCCGTGCCCGAACGCACATCCTTCCTCATGATCGCGCGTCTTGTGACAGACAAAGGCATTCGGGAATTTTCGGCGGCGGTGAAACGGCTGAAGGGCACGCGCCCCGATGTACCGGTAGTCCTCGTGGGTGCTCCTGACGGCTCACACCATTCGCTGAGCGAGACCGAGCTACGCGAACTGATCGCCTGCGGCATCGACTATAAAGGATATCTCGACGATGTCCGGCCCGCGATCGCCGGCTGCTCGGTCTATGTCCTGCCCTCCTACCGCGAAGGAACACCGCGTTCGGTTCTCGAGGCGCTGGCGATGGGCCGCGCGGTCATCACCACCGACGCGCCGGGATGCCGCGAGACCGTGGTGGACGGCGAGAACGGCATTCTCGTGCCGCCGCGCGACGCGGACTCGCTCTATGATGCGATGCTTCGCTTCGTCGACGATCCCGCTTTGGCTGGAAGGATGGGCCCGCGTTCGCGAAAGCTGGCCGAAACCAAATATGATGTTGTCGAGGTCAATGCAGAGCTGCTCCGCCTTGCAGGTCTTTGCTAGCATCGCCCGGCAATGAAACGGCTCATCGACCTCGTCGCCGCACTGGTCCTGCTGGTCGTGCTGTCGCCGGTGATGCTGGCCCTGGCGGTTGGCGTGCGGCTCGATGTCGGTTCACCCCTGCTCTTCCGTCAGGTTCGGCCGGGCCTCCACGGCCGTCCGTTCACGCTCTACAAGTTCCGCACCATGCGCGGCGCCGCGACCGGCGAAGCAGGCGTTCATACCGACGCCGAACGCCTCACCGGCTTCGGCCGCTGGCTTCGCGCGACCAGCCTCGACGAGCTTCCGGAGCTGTGGAACGTGCTTCGCGGCGACATGAGCCTCGTCGGCCCGCGGCCTTTGCTGATGCGCTACCTGCCGCTCTACACGCCTCAGCAAATGCGCCGGCATGATGTCCGCCCCGGCGTGACCGGATGGGCGCAGGTCAACGGCCGCAATGCGCTCAGCTGGGACGACAAGTTCGCGCTCGACGTTTGGTATGTCGATCACCGGTCACTGCTGCTCGACCTGAAGATCCTCGCGCGGACTGTCGCTGCCGTCTTCAGGCGCGAAGGCATTTCGTACGGAAATTCGGCGACCATGCCCGAATTCACCGGATCGTCACCGCGCTCCATCGAGGATTAGGCCTCGGGAGTCACTCGCCCGACGATCGCCGCAAGGCGCGGCGGCAGCGCCTCGCGCATGATGAAGAGGGCCGCGATCAGGAACGCTCCGACGATGACGGCCGCCACCGCAACGCCGAGAAGTGGGTGCTCGTAGCAGCTGACGAGCGTGATCGACGCAGCAGCGGCAAGTGCCACGAACAGGCGCAGGACGCGCCCGGTCCAGGCAAAGCCGATGGTCCTTCGCGCGAGGACGTACATCACCGGGAAATAGAAGAGGTACATGG
>DATCJM010000212.1:0-3136 GCA_036562805.1 Sphingomicrobium sp. | reverse complement strand
CGCTACAACCAGATCTTCACGATGCACGGCTCGACGATGATGTTCCTCTTCGCCGTGCCAGTGATGGAAGGCGTGGCCGTCTACATCATCCCGCTGATGCTCGGCACGCGATCGACCGCGTTCCCGCGGCTCAATGCCTTCAGTTACTTCATGTATCTCTTCGGCGGGCTGATGCTGTGGATCGCGTTCGTGCTCAACATCGGGCCGGACGTCGGCTGGTTCGCCTACACCCCATTGTCGGGTCCGCAGTTCACGCCAGGCAAGCGCGCGGACGTGTGGGCGCAGATGATCACCTTCACCGAAGTGTCGGCCCTCGCCGCAGCGGTTGTGCTCATCTGCACGATCCTGAAAGCCCGCGCCCCCGGGATGACCCTCGCGCGCATGCCGCTCTTCGCCTGGGCGATGCTGGTGCAGGCGGTGATGATCATCTTCGCCATGCCCGCGGTCGCTTTGTGCTCGAGCATGCTGATCTCCGACCGAACGATCGGCACCAACTTCTATAACGCGGCGGAGCATGGCGACGCCTTGCTGTGGCAGCACCTGTTCTGGTTCTTCGGCCACCCCGAAGTCTACATCATCTTCCTTCCGGCGACCGGCTTCATCAGCGAGATGACCGCGACCTTCTGCCGCCGCCCGGTGTTCGGCCACGCGGTGGTCGTGCTGGCGCTGATTTCGACCGGCATCCTCGCGTTCGGATTGTGGGTCCACCACATGTTCGCGACCGGCCTGCCGCGCGTCGGCTACAGCTTCTACACCGCGGCGAGCATGTCGGTCTCGATCCCGACCGGCTTGCAGATCTTCTGCTGGCTCGCGACCATGTGGGACGGGCGGCCGCGCTTTACCGTCCCGATGCTATACGTCGTCGGCTTCATCGTCACTTTCGTGATTGGCGGCCTAACCGGCGTGATGGTGGCAGCGGTCCCGCTCGATCTACAGCTGCACGACACCTACTTCGTCGTGGCCCATTTCCATTACGTCCTGATCGGCGGCGCGGTGTTCCCGCTCCTTGGCGTCTTCACTTACTGGTTCCCGAAGATCACCGGCCGCATGATGAGCGAGACGTTCGGCCGGATCAGCTTCGCCCTCACCTTCATCGGCTTCCATCTGACCTTCTTTCCGATGCACTGGTCGGGATTGCTTGGCATGCCCCGGCGCGTTTACACCTACCCGGCGGGGCTCGGCCTCGAGGTTCCCAACCTCCTTTCGACGATCGGCGCCTTTGTCCTTGCGCTCGGGGTCGTGCTGTTCGTCGTCAACGGCCTCATGTCGCTCTATCGCGGCGCGATTGCCGGGCCCAATCCGTGGGGCGGCTCGACTCTCGAGTGGGCGACAAGCTCGCCGCCGCCAGTCTATAATTTCGCGCACATTCCGGTCGTCGAAAGCGACACGCCGCTGTGGGACCTCGACGGCGAGCTGCCGGTCGTCACCGGCCTTCGCGTCGACGAGAAAGAGACGCTACTGACCACCGTCGTGGCGGCGGCCCCCGACACGCGCGAGCCGATCCCCGCGGCAAGCCTGTGGCCGTTCATCTCTTCCTGTGCGATCGGCATCGTGTTCGTCGCCTCGATCTTCTCGCCGTGGGCGATTGCCGTCGGCGTCATCCCCTGCTTCATCGCGCTCACCGCCTGGTTCTGGCCGAAGGAGCTGAAGCGCAATCCGGAGCCGGTGATCATATGATTCTGGAGCCGCGCTTCACCGACGACGTGTCGGATCTTCCGACGTTCAAGTTCGGGCCGAGCAGTCTCACCTGGTGGGGTGTGATCGGCTTCATGGTCATCGAGGGCGCCGGCTTCGCGCTCGCCTTCGCGGCTTATTTTTTCATCATGGGCCACGAGCAGGGGTGGCCGCCCGAAGGCCGTATTCCGCCCGACCTGCTCGCCGGCACCCTGTTCCTGATCGTGATGCTGCTCAGCGAAATTCCCAATACCATCGTCAAGAAAGCAGCCAAGGCCGGCGACGTCCCGACGATCAGGATCTTCCTTCCGCTGATGGTTGCGATCGGCGTCGTGTTGCTGATCATTCGCGCGTTCGAGTTCAACAGCCTCAACTGCCGCTGGACCGACGATGCTTATGCGTCGATCATCTGGGCGCTGCTCCTGTTGCACGCGGCGCACATCCTCACCGACTGGCTCGATACGGTCGTGCTGTGCGCGCTCATGTATACGCCCGTCGCCTACGAGCCGCGGCGCTGGGGCGATGTCGACGAGAACAGCATGTATTGGCGCTACGTGTGGATGCTGTGGATCCCGATCTACCTGATGATCTACTGGGTGCCGCGGCTATGAATACCGAGCGTATCCGCGACCGTTTCCTGCCGTGGTCGGGCATTGCGCTGGGAACGCTGGGCGAAGCCGTCGCGCATCAGCTCGGCTCCGACGCCGTGTTTCAGGATTGCCGCGTCAGCCCGCTGATCGTGATCGTCGGGACGATCGTCGGCCTCGCTTTGGTCGCGCTCGGCGCGCTCGGATCGTGGCGCGTCTACGACGGCGACGGCGAAACGCCGGCGCGCAGAATGCTCGCGATCGTTTCATTGATGGCCTGCGCGGTCTTCGCGATGGCGATCGTCCTTCCGTTGATCGCGTCCCTGGTGATCCCGCGATGCTGGCAGTGAAACACCTCCCAACCCTCCTCCTCGGCTTCGCGGCAACGCCCGCCTTCGCGCATGGCGATCACGAAGGCCCGCTCAACTGGACACTTAGCCCCGAGCTCGTGATCCCGCTTGCCTTGGCTTTGATCATCTATGTGGTCGGATGGATTCGCCTGTCCAAACGGGCATCGACACCGGTGCGACCTTTGCTTTTTCTCGCCGGATGGACGGTGCTGGCACTGTCGCTGACATCGCCCCTGCACGAAGCGGGAGAGCGCAGCTTCACAATGCACATGATCGAGCATGAGCTGATCATGCTCGTATCTACGCTGCTCCTGGCCTCATCGAACGCTGGGGGCGCTCTTGCCTGGGGTCTCCCCCGTTCGCTTCGCCTCTCGCTCGGCGGAGGCTGGAAATCGCCGCTGCAATCCTTGTGGAAGCGGTTGACCGACCCGGTAACCGCGACCGCGGTCCAGGCGGTCGTCATGTGGGCGTGGCACGCCCCTCCCCTGTTCGACCGCGCGCTCGACAGCTTCGGGTGGCACGTCG
>DATCJM010000199.1:0-3429 GCA_036562805.1 Sphingomicrobium sp. | reverse complement strand
AGGTTGCGCCGCGACCGGCCTCGGAAGGCGAACGCGCCGGCGACGATGCCGGCGATCAAGCCGGCGCTGAACGCCGGCCAGAAATAGGACCAGAAGGCGTTCATGCCTGTTCCCGCGCCAGCTCACGCCAGCCGATGTCGCGGCGGTGGAAGCCGTCGGCGAAGTCGATCTGGTCGACCGCTCGATAGGCGCGAGCGCGGGCATTGGCGAAGGTCTCTGCCACTGCCGTCACGGCCAGCACCCGGCCTCCCCTGGCGACCAACCCCCGCTCGCCGAGCGCGGTGCCGGCGTGGAAGACGGTGACGCCCTCGACCTGCTCGGCGGCCTCTATCTCGCGGATCAGGCCCCCGCTTGCAGGCGTGCCGGGATAGCCGCGCGCGGCCACGATCACCGTCATCGAATGCCTGCCCGACAGTCGCGGCGGTTCGGTTTGCGCGAGGCGGCCGGCCGCGACCGCGTGGAGAAGCTCGGCGAAATCGCCCTCGATCAGGGGCATGATCGCCTCGCACTCCGGATCGCCGAACCGTACATTATATTCGATCAGCTTCGGGCCGTCCGCGGTCAGCATCAGCCCGGCGTAGAGCACGCCGCTGAACGGCATTCCGGCGGCGGCCATCGCGCGCGCCGTGGGGCGGACGATCTCGTCCATCGCCCGCGCCTCGAGTTCGGCGGTCAGCACGGGTGCGGGCGCATAAGCGCCCATGCCGCCGGTGTTCGGGCCGGTGTCGCCCTCGCCGACGCGCTTGTGGTCCTGGGCGGAGGCGAGAGGGACGGCGGTTTCGCCGTCGACGAGCGCGAACAGGCTCGCTTCCTCGCCTTCGAGGAATTCCTCGATCACGAGCGGCCCGTCGCCCGCGGCATCGATCGCCGCTTCCGCTTCAGAGCGGGTCATGGCGACCGTCACGCCTTTGCCGGCCGCGAGCCCGTCCGCCTTTATGACGACGGGAATTGGGAAGCCGCCGAGCGCGGCATGCGCGTCGCTCGCAAGCTCGACGCGGACGTAATCGGCCGTCGGAATCGCGTTGGCGCGGCACAAATCCTTGGTGAATCCCTTGGAGCCCTCGAGCTGAGCGGCGGCGGCATTGGGCCCGAAGACCGCAATGCCTGCATCGCGCAGCGCGTCGCCGACCCCGGCGACCAGCGGCGCTTCCGGGCCGACGACGACGAGGTCGCAGCCCTCGCTTCGGACAAGCTCGACCACCGCGGCCGGATCGCACGGGTCGATGGCGACGCAATCCGCCCAGCGCGCGATGCCAGGATTGCCAGGCGCCGCGACCAGCTTGTCGCAGCTCGGCGATTGCCTAAGCCGCCAGGCGAGCGCATCTTCCCGACCGCCCGACCCCAAGAGCAGAATATTCATGGATCTCCCTGACGACACGCGCGCCGGCCTGTTAGCGAACGTCGCCCCCGGCGACAATTCGCCCGCGCTCAGCGTCAGCGAGCTTTCGGGCGCGCTCAAGCGGACGGTCGAGAGCGCCTTCGGCCATGTCCGCGTGCGCGGCGAGATCAGCGGGTTCAAGCGCCACTCGTCAGGTCACTGCTATTTCAGCCTGAAGGACGAGAATGCCTGCATGGACGCCGTCATCTGGCGCACCAGCGCGGCGGTGCTCGCATTCCGGCCCGAAGACGGGGCCGAAGTCATCGCGACCGGCAAGCTCACCACCTACCCCGGCCGCTCCAAGTATCAGATCGTGATCGACCGGCTCGAGCTTGCGGGCGAGGGGGCGCTGCTCGCGTTGCTAGAGAAGCGCCGGAAGGCGCTTGCGGCCGAGGGGCTGTTCGCACCCGAGCGCAAGCGCAGCCTGCCTTATCTGCCGCAGCTCATCGGCGTCGTCACTTCGCCCACCGGCGCCGTGATCCGCGACATCCTCCATCGTCTCGAGGATCGCTGCCCGACGCGCGTGGTCCTGTGGCCGGTGCCGGTCCAGGGGGAGGGCGCGTCGGCGAAGATCGCCGCCGCAATCCGCGCCTTCGCATCGGTAAAGCCTCGCCCCGACCTGCTGATCGTCGCGCGCGGTGGCGGCTCGATCGAGGATCTGTGGGCATTCAACGAGGAAGAGGTGGTCCGCGCCGCCGCGGAGTCGCCGATCCCGCTCATCTCGGCGGTCGGCCATGAGACGGATACAACCCTGATCGACCATGCCGCCGACCGCCGCGCGCCGACGCCGACCGCGGCGGCGGAGATTGCCGTGCCGGTCCGCGCCGAGCTGATGGGGCAACTGGCCAATCTTCAGCACCGCGCCCAGGAATGCCTGTCGCGGCGCGTCGAACGGACGCGCGAGCGATTCGAGCTCACCGTCTGCCGTTGGCCGGAGCCGCAGGCGTTGTTCGCACCCATGGCGCAGAAGGTCGACGAACTCGGCGAGCGCCTGCCGCGCTCGCTCGCCTCGCGCGCAGGCAGCGCTCGGGCAGACCTGAACCTCGTCGCCGGGCGCCTCCGGCGTGACCTTATCGACCAGCGAATCGGAAGGTTGTCCGAACGGCTGAGCGCCGCCTGGAAGATGGCCGAGCTCGCGCACCCGGAGCGTCCGCTATCGAAGGGCTATGTGCGCGTGACCAGCCGCGACGGCGCGACTTTGACCCGCGCGGCGGACGCGCGCTCCGCCAGGCTCGTTACGCTCCGCTTCGGCGACGGAAACGTGGATGCCGCGATCGAGGAAGGCGGGCAGCCGCGACCGGTTGAGCGCAAGCCGCGGCGATCCTACATCGCGCCGCAACCCGGCCTGTTCGATCAGGCGGAGGAGTGATTCGATGCTGATGTCAGGAAACGGCCGCGCCGCGCGGCTTCACTATCTCGCCGGCACCTTCCGGATGCTGAGCGACGGCGATCATGTCGTGTGCGCGGTCACCGGTGCGAAGATTCCGCTGCACGAACTGCGTTACTGGAGCGTCGAGCGCCAGGAGCCGTACGTCGATGCAGCGGCAAGCCTGAAGGCGGAACAGGCCACAGGCGGCCGCTAAACCGCCGCTAGCCCGCGGCCCGCCGGGTTCAGCTCGACGTTCATGTGCGTAGCGACCGCTTCGACCCACTTCACCACCATCTCCACCTCCTCATGGTGGGCGGATTCCGCGGCGCTCTGGTCGGCCGCGCGCTGGTCGTTCCCATAGTCGAGCGCGGAGAACTTGCTGTGGCGCGCGAACGTCGGCCCGGTCACGATCGCGTCGATCGCGCTCTCATCCAGGCCGAGTTCGAAAAGCCGCCCGATGCGAAGCAGGGTGTCTGCGGGGCGCGAGAGGAAGTCGGCGCTGTCGATCAGCATGACCCGGTCGCCCATGCGCTCGGCGACCTCCCGGAAATGATGCAGCTGCATGACCCAGGCGAGGCCGAGCGCCTGGAGGTCGGTGAGGATGAAGGTCTCGTCGTTGCTGTAGCCGAAGTCGAGCGACGTCCATCTCACGGCGCTCTGGAACAAGGTCCGGCCCCAGATC
>DATCJM010000191.1:0-1843 GCA_036562805.1 Sphingomicrobium sp. | reverse complement strand
GAGGTCAGGGTGGCGGAAGCCGGCATTGCTGTCGAAGCCGACCTTGGCGTCGAGCACCATGAGCTGGCCCTTGTCCGTGACAGCCAGCGGATTGATCTCGATCTGCGAGGCGTCGGTTCCGACGAAGGCATCGTAGACCTTGGCGAGCACCTTGCCGGCCTGCTTCGCCAGATCGCCGCCGAGACCAAGCGCCGCGGCGACTTCCCGGCCGTGGTGCGGCATCAGGCCCGTCGCGGGGTCGATCGTAATGGTCGTGATCTTGTTGGGCGTGTCGTGGGCGACCTTCTCGATCTCCATCCCACCTTCGGTCGAGGCGACCACGGCGATCCGGCCGGTTTCGCGGTCGACGAGTAGCGCGAGGTAGAATTCCTTGTCGATGTCCACGCCGTCGGTCACGTAGAGGCGCTGGACCTGCTTGCCGTGCGGGCCGGTCTGAATGGTGACGAGGGTCTTCCCGAGCATCTCCTCAGCATGCTCGCGCACCTCGTCGATCGAATGGGCGAGGCGAACGCCGCCCTTGGCGGAATCGCCGAGCTCCTTGAACTTGCCCTTGCCGCGGCCGCCGGCGTGGATCTGCGCCTTCACGACCCACAGCGGCCCGGGAAGCTTGTTCGCCGCCTCGACCGCTTCGCCGACGCTCATCGCGGCATAGCCTGCCGGAACCGGAACGCCATATTTCGCGAGCAGCTCTTTCGCCTGATATTCGTGGATGTTCATGGCCGCGCCCTTAAGCAGATTGGCAGGCCCGATGCAAAATGACGTCCATCGGAGCAAAGGTCACAAAGTTCGCGTCCGATCACGCTCTTAAGTAGTGGTCTTGGAGAGGAGTAGACCGCCGGGCCGTGACCTTTATCGCGTCGGTTGTAGCTGACCATTGCCTTCCCGGTAGACTCGGACGGGGTGTGTAGGACAGAGAAATCACCGTGGCCGACGCCGACCGCCAGCTCAGGAAGATCATCCATGTCGACATGGACGCTTTCTACGCGTCGGTCGAGCAGCGCGACGAGCCGGAGCTGAGGGGCAAGCCGGTCGCGGTCGGCGGCGGCCACCGGGGCGTGGTCATGGCCGCAAGCTATGAAGCTCGCAAATATGGTGTTCGCTCGGCGATGCCGGCGGTGACGGCCAAGCGACGCTGCCCCGAGCTGATCTTCGTCAAGACGCGCTTCGACGTCTACCGCGCGGTCTCGCAGCAGATCCGCGCGATCTTCGGCTGTTACACCGAGCTGGTCGAGCCGTTGAGCCTCGACGAAGCCTATCTCGACGTCACCGAGGACCGGCTCGGCCTGGGGACAGCACGGGCGATCGCGGAGGATATTCGCCGCAGAATTCGCGAGGAGACGGGGCTCACGGCGTCCGCCGGCGTTTCCTATTGCAAGTTCATTGCGAAGCTCGCTTCCGACTATCGAAAGCCCGACGGGCTCACCGTCATTACGCCCGAGCGCGGGCCGGAATTCGTCGCATCGCTTCCGGTCGCGCGCTTCCACGGCGTCGGGCCGGTGACCGCGAAGAAGATGGAGCGACTCGGAATCCTCACCGGCGCCGATTTGCGCGAGTGGAGCCTGCCGGCGCTCGAAGCGCAGTTCGGCAGCTCGGGATGCTGGTACTGGCGCATCTGCCGCGGGATCGACGAGCGCGAGGTGAAGGCGGACCGGCCGTACAAGTCGGTCAGCGCCGAGCGAACGTTCGACGAGGATTTGCGCGATCCCGACCGCCTCGCGGCCGAGCTCGAGCGGATCGCGGGCTATGCGTGGGAGCGGGTGAAGCGGGCGGAAGTGACCGGGCGCACCGTGACGCTGAAGGTCAAGTTCGGCGACTTCACGATCATCACGCGATCCAGGAGCTT